>NZ_JADYXI010000016.1:0-111353 GCF_015864375.1 Pseudoalteromonas sp. SWYJZ19 | reverse complement strand
ATCAAGTAACCAATGACTAAGCATAAAAATACCCTCATAATCAAAAGATGATAAGGGTATTGTGAAGCAACCAAAAGATCGGTCAACCGATCAAAAATACCTTAACTGATCGGTGTTAACCGATTAGGTGGCTTTTTAATGCGAGTTGCTATTAAATCTATAATTAGATTTTAGTTAACCAGCCGTGCTTGTCTTCACTTTTACCCCATTGAATATCGTTCAATGCTTGGCGAAGGCGCGCAGTCGTTGGGCCTGGCTCGCCAGTACCTACTTTGTATTCTTTATCGTTATGAATAAATGTACCCACAGCAGTTAGTACAGCTGCAGTGCCCGAAAGCGCCGCTTCAGTACCTGGTTTAGCAGCACGCTCTAGTAGCTCAGTAACGCTAAAGTTACGCTCGCTTACCGTCATACCTAAATCTTTGGCTATGGTTAAAATACTATTACGCGTTACACCATGTAAAAACGTGCTATCGAGCGCTTTAGTAATAATTTCGTTGCCATCAATAAGTATAAAGTTAGCAGCACCGGTTTCTTGTACGTCGCCACCTGGGCAAAATAAAATTTGATCTGCTTGATACTTTATACGTGCAGCGCTAATAGGTGCTAGAGCACTGGCGTAGTTACCACCACTTTTTACCATGCCCATGTGCGGCGCGCAGCGCATACCATCTTCTTCTAGTAGTACGCGTAGTGCAGTTGCACCACCTGCAAAGTAATCACCTACTGGCGATAGTAACGTGTATAAAAGCGAGCTCATTGATGGCGCAGCTGCTTTACCAATTGCCGCCTCAGTACCAATGTGTGTTGGGCGAATATACATAGAACCCGGCGGTAATGGCGTTTCATCTGCGTATTCACGCATAATATCGATAATCATCGTTTTTAGCATATCACTGTCAAAACTCGGTAAGCTTAATAGCGCTGAGCTTTGTTGCATGCGTGCAATGTTTGCATCCATTCTAAAAAGATAAACAGAACCATCTTCATGGCGAAAGGCTTTTAAGCCTTCAAAACATGTACTTGAATAATGAAGAACGTGCGCACCAGCATGAAGTTCAAGTTTATCGGAAGGGACAATTGAGCTTTCGCTCCATTTATTATCAGAAAAACGAGCTTGAATCATCTGCGGCATAAACACGGTACCAAATGCGGCCATTTTAATCTCTCTTGTGTGGTCTATTTTCCTCCATTGTATGACAATCACACGCTATTTAACCATAGCTAAAGTAAGGCTTTTTTAATTAACTATGAGAATTTTTTGCAAGTGCTGTTTACTAATCAACCGTATTGAGTGCAATAAACAAAAAAATCGGTCAGTGTAATTACACAGACCGATTTTTTCGTTCGTTAATTAAAACATGTTTATTTAAACGAATATTTAATAATACGTTTTAACACCGAGGTGTACTGTTTAAAAAAACTACCTGTATGGTAATCAATGCCGTGTTTTTTCAAAACGGCTTGTACTTGAGGTGCAACTTCTTGATAGCGCGAAGACGGCATATCAGGAAATAAGTGATGCTCTATTTGGCAGCTCAAATGCCCTGTTAAAACATGAAACCAATGCGGCCCTTTAATATTAGACGAACCCAACACTTGGCGGTAATACCACTGCCCTTGGGTTTCGTTTACGCAGTCTTCTTGTTTAAAAGTTTGCGTTTCTTCAGTAAAGTGACCACAAAATATTATGGTCGATGTCCATAAATTACGGATTAAGTTAGCTACTAAATTACCGACCAATACCCATAAAAATAAAGGCCCTGCAAGTAACGGAAATATCGCATAATCTTTAATTAATTGGCGAGCGCCTTTACTAAAAAAGCGCTGCTTTAATGTAGAGTGTGATACAAGCCCTTCGCGGTTTTCTTTCTTTTTACCAATAAAAACACGCTCTGCAGCCAACTCGTGATACGACACGCCCCACTGAAATAACACACTTAAATTAATATACGTAAAAAACTGCCATACATTTTTAAAACGCCATTTAAAATCATCGCTTAAACGCAACAAGCCATAACCAAAGTCTCTGTCTTTACCAATAATATTAGTATACGTATGGTGTTCAAAATTATGAACGCGGTGCCAACTTTGCCCGTCGCACGCTATGTCCCACTCATAATGCTGTGAGTTAAGTTGCTTGTCGTTCATCCAATCGTATTGACCATGCATTACATTGTGGCCAATTTCCATATTGTCTAAAATTTTAGCAAGCGCTAATAACAATACACCTGCAACCCACAATAAGGGCTGAATAAAACCAAGCATGAGTAAAATTCGCCCGCTCCATTCACACATTCGCTGTTTGCGTACAACAGAGCGAATGTAGTCAGCATCTTGTTGACCTACTTTGCCAAGGGTGTCCATTTTAATGGCATCTAGCTCGCTTGCGAGCATGTCATAATTAATGTTTTTCATAATTGTAACTCCAAATCACTAACAGGTTGGCTTACGCAAAGTTGTATTAACTGCTCGCCGTTGTCACTCAATTCACCTGTTTTTAAATTACGTACCACGCCTGACTTTTTAATACATTGGCATTGATGGCAAATACCAATGCCGCAACCACGTTTAACCGGCAATTGTTTTGCTTCAAACTGAGGTAGTAAAACATCGTTGCCCGATACAACATGGGCACTGGCGTTAATTTTTACATTAAATTGGCTGTCGTCGTTTAAGCTAGGCAGCGCCAAACCAAAGGCTTCTTGGTAGTAATTTAGCTTATGCGTTTTAGCAAAATCGCTCACCGTTTGCATAAATTGCGCTGGGCCACAGCAGTAAATATCTGGGTTTTCCCACGGCTTAATATTGCTGGTTATATCGCTTGATTGCTCACGCGTTAATAATAAAAACGAAAAATGCTCAAATTGCGCCGCAAACTTACTCAGCTCATCAACACATTGATGCTCAGTGGCTTTTGCGTAATACACTAACGACACTTTTTGAGTAGTTTGGCTTAAGTAATCATCAAGCATAGCCAGCATAGGTGTTATACCCGACCCACCCGCAACAAAAGTAGCCGGTGTATGCGTGTTTTTAAATACAAAGTCGCCGGTTGGCGCAGAAATATTGCACCACAAACCCGCCTTTAATGCGCTACTGAGTAAGCCTGTAAAGCGCCCTTGCGCATTTGTTTTGATTAGTAAACGCACCAAACCTGTATTTTTAAATTGTTGAGCGCTTGAGGCCACGGTAAACACGCGTGTTAATAATCGCCCATTAATTTCAAGCGTTAAACTTATATGCTGCCCTGACGTATGTGCCTGCCAATGTTTACTTGGCTTAAGTTGCACACTTAAAAAGCCGCCATCAAGCACCGTCGTATTAACTACTTGCGCTCTAAACTGCCCTGCACGCCATGCAGGTTTAAACACCTGCATTATTGGCTCTATGTAGCCTGCAAAACTTTGATGGTGTAAAAACCATTTTGAAAATTGGTTTAATACTTTAATTATCATCACTATTAATCTCTTGGATCGTAAAATACTTAACGTTTGAACTTACACGTGTACGCTCAAACTTCAGCGCACAAGTGTACGCTGAAATTTTTAGTTTTCAACCCCAATAGAGTAATTATTCAATTTTTAGGTGCCAACTAATTTATATTTTTAAGAATCGATTTTCTTCGTTGCATCGTATGTATACTGATTAAGTAAATATATTAAAGTAATTAAGAGAGTCACCATGTTTTCGATATTTAAGTCAGATCCAACAAAAAAATTACGCAAAGAGTACGACGCAAAATTAGAACAAGGTATGCAAGCACAGCGTAAAGGCGATATTAAGAGTTACGCCATGTTAAGCGCCGAAGCCGAAAAAATTTGGAGTGAAATAGAAGTTCTTGAGGCTAAAAAAGCTAAATAAATGCATATGTCAAAACGTATTCGCCTTGCTTTAAAAGCCGGTGGATACGTTTAGAAAATTAAATCTCAAACTCCCCTTCCCTCTTTCAGGACGTCTTTAGTACTTTCTAATTATCCTCAAGTAAAACAACAAAAAACTTATTTTATCACTCGTATAAATACCTATTTACAATAATGTTTTTAAGTGGAATTATTGAACAATGTAATCTAAGCCGTTTTGGGGGTATAACGCCTTAACGTTGGATTTAATAAGCTGTTATGAATATATTGGAAGCCTCTACAGATAACCTCCATTAAAAATGGATATTTTTATCTGTATGCTGTTTGTACTTCAAATATTTCAGTCACTTTAGTGGCATTATAGAACTAAGGAAGGTTTAGTGTATGCGTAAGTTATTAATATATATTTTACTCGGTTTTACTTTTTTACACTGGTCAAATTTTGCAAATGCTACATCCCTGAATGAAGCATACAAAAATCATCAAAGTAACGTTCAAGTACAGGGCTCTGGAATCGTTATTCGTATATTAAACGACGATAATAATGGCTCGCGTCATCAAAAGTTTATTCTTAAATTAAGTACAGGCATTACTATTTTAATTGCACATAACATTGATCTTGCGCCAAAAATTAATTTGCTTTCAAAAGGTGATACTGTTCAATTTTATGGTGAGTATGAGTGGAATAAAAAGGGGGGCGTAGTACATTGGACTCATAAAGATCCCAATGGATATCATGTTGGTGGTTGGTTAAAGCACAAAGGTAAAATATACCAATAGCTTTATAATAAATCGATTCAGGCGAGGCCATGTTCTTTCCTCCGTTTAGTAAGGCTCACTGCTTTTCGAATCTGATTTATTTCTTAATAGTGAGCTATATAAAAAGGCAGTAATAATGATACAAAAAATAGAGCAACCAACAGAAAAGAAAGCATTTGGTTTATGGAGTGCGATATTTTTGGGTATTGGCTCAATGGTTGGCGCTGGTATTTTTATCGTTATTGGAGAAGCGGGTGTAATTGCGGGAAATTTAGTTACTATGTCTTTTGCAATTGCAGCAATTATCGCGTTATTTTGTGGCTATTCATTAAGTAAACTTGCTGTTCGCTACCCTAGCCGAGGTGGGATTGTTGAATATCTTATTCACGGTTACGGCGAAGGCGTATTTTCTGGTGCTCTTGGGGTGCTCTTTTATTTTGCTCAATTAGTAGCAATAGCTGCTGTATGCAAATCTTTTGGAACCTATGCCGCGACCTACTTTCCAAAAGAGGATACTCATTTATTCATTAATATTTTTTCAGTTAGTGTGTTGTCTTTTTTCGTTATCGTAAATTTTATTGGTGCATCAATTGTCGCCAAAGCTGAAAATCTTATTGTGATTATTAAACTATTCGCTTTAATTATTTTTACTGTATTAGCATTATTTTACATTCAACCCGCACGATTATCGTTAACTAATGCACCCGATACTTTAAATGTTTTTTATGCCTTAGGTTTAACATTTTTTGCCTTTCAAGGGTTTAGCGTAATTACCAATAGTGTTGAAGATATGCAAAGCCCAGAAAAAACTATGCTAAAAGCCATGGTTATTGCAATTTTACTTGTTACTGTTCTTTATATAGCTGTTTCTGTTGCTGTGTTTGGTAATTTATCATTGGCAACTATTCTGCAAGATAAGGATTATGCTTTAGCTGAAGCTGTTCGCCCTGCATTAGGCGAATGGGGATTCAAGATTATAGCCATTACAGCCTTACTTGCCACCGCATCAGCGATCAATGCCACATTATATGCTGTTACACAAATTGGTTATACGTTAGCAAAGGAAGGTAGCTTGCCTAAACAATATGAATATCATGTTTTTAATAATACAGAAGGGTTATTAATCTCAGCAATTCTTATTGTGCCAATGATTTTATTATTAGATTTAAGTCAAATTGCCAGTATAGCGGCTATCTCTGTATTATTGATCCAAGGTTTTACTCACACCGGTCACTTATTTAAAGTTAAAGAAACTAAAGCGAAAATATCCTGTGTTATTGCAGCTGTTGTCGGCTCTTTTGGCGCAGCACTTTTTGCCATTGCGTATTCATCTAAAGCAATGCCTCATATTG
Source organism: Pseudoalteromonas sp. SWYJZ19 (assembly GCF_015864375.1). Lineage (NCBI taxonomy): Bacteria > Pseudomonadati > Pseudomonadota > Gammaproteobacteria > Alteromonadales > Pseudoalteromonadaceae > Pseudoalteromonas > Pseudoalteromonas sp. SWYJZ19. Next base: position 105,379 of record NZ_JADYXI010000016.1, on the reverse strand, counting down.
TTTATTACATTCTTTCAATTTTCTTTATCGCATTTATATTCGAAGTTATTATGCGTTTATACACGAATAGAGTAATACAACAGCAAACTGCGTCTCAGATCAAAAAATAAAAACAACACGCCCTGGAGCACATAAAGAACACCTATCTCAAGTTTTAATCAATATTTGTATAGATGTTTCTATAAGCGTTTTTATAAATAATCTTTAACGCTTTTAAGCTGTTTGTCGTGTACTTTTGAAAGCAGCAATAACGAGCAAATAGCCCCAAATAACGCCAGCCCCATATCTGATTGGGTATCCCACACGTAGCCTTGCGTGCCTAAAAACGCTTCTGCGTCTTCGCCGCTTAGTACTGCAACCCACCACTCTATTAATTCGTAAAACGCGCTAAATGCTAAACATACCGAAATAACAAAGGTGATTAACCAGCCTCGACCATTTACTACTTTTTTGCGTAGCAAAATTTCGCGTGCTAGCAGCGCAGGTACAAAACCTTGAAAAAAGTGCCCTACTTTGTCGTAGTTATTACGCTCGCTACCAAATAGGTTATCGAACAAAGGGACTTCGGCGTAGGTGTAATGCCCGCCAATCATCAGCACAATACAATGCGCTAAAATAAAGGTGTATAAAATAGGGGTAAGTTTAAAGTGGCTATAAGTGCTTGCTAGCAGCACTAAACCAATAATTGCGGGAATAACTTCAAGCAGCCATGTAAATTGATCTTTTGGGTTGATACCAGACCAAATTAATACAATAAAAAATAGGCTCAGCCATAAATACTTCATTTAGAATCCTTGTCTAAATTGATCAAATTTACGGCATTTTACGCCTTTGAAATAAACGATGCTACCTATAGTTTGTTTTTGCGCTTAGCCTATTAAACAAAGTTGGAAAAAAGCGTTTAATTGTAGGCGCCCAACCACTTAAACCTTTACCCACATTCACTTCGTCTTTTTTATTACTAATGGCGTTAATCATTTTTTTAGCAGCTACGCTTACATCCATGCCATTTTCTATCGACTTTTCTGGTTTATTTTGCGCTATGCCTTGCTCGTTTAGTGAGTTATGCGCAATCGCTGTTTTAATAGAGCCTGGGCAAATTGTTAAACAATGAATATTATGTTGTGCTACTTCTGCACGTAGGCAATCCATAAAGCCAACAACCGCATATTTAGAACCCGAATAACCTGTTCTAAATTTTGAACCTACTTTACCCGCCACACTACTAATAGACACAATTGAGCCACTGCGCCTTGCCACCATAGTAGGCAATACGGCTTTAGTCAGTGCAATTAAGCCAAAGTAATTAACCTCCATTAATTGGCGATACACGTTAAAGTCGTTTTCTAAAAATAAGCTACGCTGCGATACGCCGCCGTTATTAATTAAAATATCAATTGCAGGAAGCTCGCTCATTTTCGCAGTTATTGTGCTTAGTACCAGCTCTGGCTGGGCTAAATCAAGCGGCACAATTAAGTGCCCTTCGCCTTTAAGGGTAGCTTTTAAATCATTGAGTTTATCTACATTACGCGCCGATAAAATAACGCGCGCTCCAAGCTCTGCAAATTGTATAGCAAGCTCTTTACCAATCCCTGACGATGCGCCGGTGATCCACACTGTTTTATTATTATATTGCATAAGCACCTGTAATTAATTTTTATTAGTTAAGCCTTTGTAGGACCTGCTATTGCGTTTACTTCATCTTCTAATGTTTTATAAAAACCCATTAAAAATAGTAGCTCAACAGTTACGTACAAAGGGCCAATAATTAAGCCAATTAGATCATCTACAAACGCCGGTTTTTTACCTTCGTAATAGTGCCCAATAAACTGTAATACCCAGCCAAATACAAACACACCTACGCCAATACTCAACCAAGGCCAAAACGCCATTGCCGCAATAGGCTGAGCACCAACAAGGAGTAAAGTGAATATCACGGCCATAATAAAGCCAAGCGAAAAGCTCAGCATAAAATAATAAACAACCGACGCTAATACAAAAAGTTGTGCGCCATCAATTACAAAGCTACCAAGGGGTATTTGAATGCGCGCTAGTAAACACAACGCTGCAAATACAATGAGCGGAATACCAATAAAGTGCGTTAGTACATTACGCTTAGAACGATGATACAAACCATATTTACCAAGTTGCTGTTGAAGTGTTTTCATTGTTTTGCCTTTATTTTTATATATAAAACTTACTTTAGCAAAAGTAAGCACAGCAACAATGTCAGGTATCCGACATTTTGTAAATTAAACAAATGCAGAAATTATTTTACCCGGCTCATGCTCACCTTTCATATCCGTTCGCTCGCGCCCTTTTTGATACTCTTACTCAAGCATTTTTTGAAGTTCCTCTATTTTATCAGCAATTGCGCTAGGGTCTGCGCCCTCACTTTGCTGTTCTTTAATGAGCTCTTCTATTGCTGCTTTTAACTCATCTATTTTATCTTTGTTTACACCTAAGCGCTGATAAACAAGCGCTTCTTGAGCACTTTCTAAAAAGGTTTGATCTTTAGGTGCTGAGGTAATGCCTTTAGCATCACTTGTTTTTTCGTTAGGGAGGGGATTAATTGCCGCAACTTCGCTTGAAACTGCCGCTTTATTTACTGTTGGAGAGTTATAGTTACTGTATTGATTTTTAAAGGTTATTGTTGTCATTAGCTCAAATCCATTATTGCCTTAGGTGTTATCCAGCAATTTTGGTTCCAACTAAATAAAACAGTCTCTATTTAAGCTTTTTCAGCGCGTGCCTGTAACTTTTGTTTATCTAAAATAGTAATACGTTGATACCCCAAGCTGATAGCTTGTAGGCTAACAAGCTGTTGCAGTATTTGATTAATAGTTTGGCGCGTTAGGTAGGTCATATCAGCAAGTTGCTGCTGAGATAAAACAAGTGGTGTTAAGTGCTCTGTATGCTCGCTGAGCATTAAAAGTCGATTGCATACTTTTTGCTCAGCACTTAGTAATGCGTGATCTTCCATTGAGGTAAACATTAGGCGTAACTTTTGTGCCAGCAATAAACCAAACTCTTGCCAATATTGTGGCTGTTCGTTTAATAGCTGTTCAAGCTCGCGTTGGGGAACGTAAAAAAGCACAACGTCAGTTTGTGCATATACGTCATGAGTACGCAGGCCACCATCAAACAAGGTAACTTCGCCAAACCACAATGATGAATCAATAAAGCTCAATACGGCTTCTTTGCCTTCGTTACTTACGCCACTAATACGCACCACGCCGCTAAGCACTGCATAAATTCCATCGTGCTTATCACCTCGCAAAAATAATGATTGCTGAGCTTTTAGCGAGAGCGTTTTGCCCTGCGTTAATAAAAAGCTTTTTAAATAAGCGCTACGGTTTTTAAACCAATGCCCTTGCTCTATAACGTTTTGCTGCTGTGGAGTCATTATTTACTGCATTTGCTTATTAAATGGCTGTTTTTCGATAACCAATTTTTTAGGGAAATTTAAATCGGTTGCTATAACAAAATCATCGTAAGGATCATTACCCGAAAACAGCTCAGTTATTAATGTATCGTTTTTATAAACATTAACGGTTACACCGCTGCCCATACCGCCTGAGTTAATAATATAATAATGATATTCGCCGTTACTGAAAAATAAAATACTCTCGCCAATACGCCCTACTTGCCTGTAGTAACTACCAAATGGTGCATCCGGTGTTGCTTCTTTTTCAAGCCCTATGTCATTAACTCTACCAAATCGATAACTAAGCGACGAGTCATCTTTTGCAACACAAATAGAAAGCACTTTATCGGTAGGTTCTAACTTGTAGGCTGTACTTTCATCTGGGTTACGCACAACTTTATGCATTTTTGCGTTAATGTAGGCTGCTTCATTACTTTTACAATGTGTTGCCAGCATACCGACCACTAAAGCGGGTTCGTTTGTTTGAGCTGCTGGAGGTGTGCTTACTTTAAGATCAGAGGGTAAGTTACTTACATTATTATTTAGCTGAGGGCTATCTTGCATTGCCATACTTTGGTCGTCACAACCAAACAGTGCAAACAAGAAGAAAGAATAAAAGCTCGCTAAAAATTTAATGCGCATAATAAAATCCATCTATGAGAGAGCCTTTAAAATAGCGATAAAACTAGCGACCCGCAACACTCTTATGCTCAATACTTTATAAGTTTATTTTTAAACCATCTTCTGCAAAAACTACGTTACTTTTTAGTGATTTAATTAACGATTTTTTAAACAATTGCTGATTTTTTAATGACCGATTCATAAAATGAGATAGAACCGCCGTTTTAGGTGCAGCCTCAATTAGTACCTTAGTGATTTGACTTGGGGTAATGTGTAAATTTTTAGCCCCGTCTGATGCGTTTTCATCAATTGCGTTGTGCATAACCACTACATCGGCATTTTTAGCAAAGTCAGTAAATGTGCCGAACTTGTCGGTCATGTCGCCTGCAAACACAAGTTCGCACCCTGCTATACTCACTTTCCACGCTAAAGCCGGAATAGGTCCATGGTTAACTGTCATTGCATTAACAGCCAAATCACTTTGTAGTGATTGTTTAAATTCATTTTGTTTTGTTGATGCAACAGAACGAATATCTAATTTGTAGTTTTCATTACCTTCTACGTAATCACTTAAGTATCTAAATGCGCCCTGCTTACCTAGTAACGCTTGTGCATATTCATTAGTAGAAGCCATTACACGGTTGCCCTGGGGGCCAAATATCGCAAGTGTTTTATCGCGTGATGTAAAGTAACTGCCTTTTATAAAACTAGGTAAATCGCCAGCATGATCAGTGTGTAAATGGCTTAATAAAATGGCATCAACATCACTAAATTTTGCACCTGCTTTATCAAACCCAATACTGGCACCAGAGCCTACGTCAACTAACACTCTGGCTTTATTTTCGTGCCAAATAAGGTAACTTGTTGATGCGCGACCATCGTTAAGCTCAGGGCCGCCCGAGCCTAAAATTTGCAAACTTACATCACTACATTGCTGCGCGCCAATACTACTAAACGACGCCATAATTAAAGCGGTTGCAGCTAATCCTTGTTTTACATTGCTCATAATTATTAATACCTATAAATAGTGTTTTAAGTTGAGTCTATGGCTGAGTGTAATAAGTAATTTAAGTTTTGTCCTAGTTGAGTGACCAACGGCCTACTTATTAATTTTAGCCCTTACTAAAAGCTGATTTAAACACCTTATTAAAGTGTTTAAATAACTAAATGAATCAATAACCGGTTTTCTTATAATAAAATGTTGTTACACAACTATTTAAAACGGTTTTTTATAACCACCTGTAATTTATAATTTAAATAAAATTAAATCTAAAAAACATACATTTTAAAAACAATTTAGTCTCATTTTATTAAAACAATAGTTGACCCTATTTAAAATTTAAACTAGCATTTCTGGAAGCGCTTCCACAAAGCTCAGTTAAATGAACTTTTCTGGAAGCGCTTCCATACATTTGACAATGTTTATAATTACACAATAACAGCCCCATACAGCTGTTAATAATAATGATAAAAGTGCGAGGGAAACCGAATGTCCAACCATATTGTAAGAAAAACAAAGATAGCGACCAGCCTATCTCTGATTTTAGGCGCATCAATCTCTTTACCTGTATATGCACAAGAAGCAAATACAGATGTTGAAGTAATTCAAGTTACTGGTTTTAAAAGCAGTATTAAAGAGTCAACTCGGTTAAAACGCGACGCCGCAGGTGTTGTAGATGCAATATCAGCTGAAGATATTGGTAAATTCCCCGATACCAACTTAGCCGAGTCGCTACAGCGTATTACAGGTGTGTCGATTGATCGTTCGAATGGTGAAGGCTCTAAAGTAACTGTTCGTGGTTTTGGCCCCGACTACAATATGGTAACCCTAAACGGTCGTACTATGCCGGCAGCATCATTGCCTTCAGGCGGTGGTACACCCAGCTCTCGTGCTTTTGACTTTGCAAACTTAGCGTCTGATAGCGTTAAATCGGTTGAAGTATATAAAACGGGTAAAGCAAGTATTGCATCAGGTGGTATTGGCGCAACAATTAATATAAATACGGCTCGCCCACTCGACAATCCAGGCTTTATTTCAAGCGTAGGTGTAAAAGCATTACACGACTCAACAAACCGTGTTGGTGATGACATAACACCAGAGCTTTCGGGCTTAATTAGCTGGACCGACAGTGAAGCTAAATTTGGTGCCTCGTTAACTGCAAGCATGCAACAGCGCGATAGCTCATCAACAGGTGCGTTTGTAAATCAATGGAATACATCTGCTTTTGACGGCACAATCCCACAAGCTGCAGACGATATTGTTTTAACTAATGCACCCGCTGTTGGCCAGCTTTATTCAATGCCATCAGATTTGCGCTACACCATTGCCGACAGAGAACGTACTCGTACAAACGCACAATTAACGCTGCAGTACAGCCCAATTGACGATTTAACAGCCACGCTTGATTACACATATTCTAAGCAAGACTTATTCGAAGCCCGTGCTGAGCAATCAATATGGATGGATAATTACAAAAGCGCGCTAACGTTTGACGATAACACAGTAAAAACCCCTATTTACTACCGAGAAGAACGTCGCGATCAGCAAACACGCGATTTAGGTTTAGCGTTTCAAGAGCTAAACCAAGTTAATCAAAACGATTCTATTGGTTTAAACGTTGAGTACTATTTCAATTCAGAATTGAGCTTTATGTTTGATGCGCACAATTCAAAAGCAACTAGTAAACCAGATGCAGCTTACGGCAGCTGGGTAAACGCAGGCTTAGGCGCAAACGTAGTTAACGCACAAGAAGTTGATTTTAGCCGCGAGCTTCCATCAATGAGTATCGATTTTGATGATTGCCGCCGAGACAATTTAAATTGTAATAACACATTAGATGCCTCTGATGTGGGAACGTCTATTTTAGATTCTAATTTTGCTCGCCAAGAGTCTGAAGTAACAGAATTTAGAATTCATGGTAAATACGAAATTGAAAACGGCGCAATTGACTTTGGTATAGAGTCTCGCTCTATGGAAAGCCATTCACTACAATCGCTTACACGTAATACAATGGGTAACTGGGGTATAGAAAACCCAGGCGAACTACCTGATGGCTACCTAAATCCAACAAACTTTTTAGCCGAATTTGACGACTACGATACATCAGGCTCGTATAATCAGGGATTCACAGGCAGCGCATCGCAAATTGGCTACTGGGCAGGTGAAGAATACGGCTTTAATTTTGCAGCCGATGGCGCATTTGCAACTAACCGTACCATTGAAGAAGATATAACAGCCGCGTTCGTGCAATTTACTTACAACGGTTACATTGGCGATATGCCATACAACGTTGTTATTGGCGCGCGCCAAGAGTCTACCGACATTACCTCAACGGCTAATATCGATTTACCTAACGCAGTAGCGTGGGAAGGTAATAACGACTTCAACGTACGCTTTGGTTCTGACAAAGAAGATTTTTCGCTTAAATCTAGCTACGATCACTTTTTACCAAGCTTTGACTTTGACATAGAAGTAATTGAAAACGTAAAAGCACGTTTTTCTTATAGCACCACTATTGCACGCCCAACTTACGATAACTTAAGCTCTGCAGCAACCGTGGGTGTACCAAGTGGTCCGACTCTGCTCGCTGGTTCGTCACAGGCAACAGCATCAACAGGTAACCCTGGTTTAGTACCACTTGAATCAGATAATATTGATGTATCGGCTGAATGGTACTTTGCAGAAACAAGCTATGTGTCGGTAGGTTACTACACGAAAGACATCGAAAATTTTATTGGTTTATCACCAATGACACAAAACTACTACGGATTACGCGATGCAACAGCGGGCCCTCGCGCACAAGCTGCCATTGCCGAGCTAGAATCTCGCGGACTTGCAGTAACTGATTCAAACTTATTTCAAATGGTTGCAGCAACAGAAAACAACGTTGATTTTGACTCAATGACCTACGAAGAGTTTGAAGCCGCTTACGATGTAATTGCAAATGGTGATGACCCATTACTAGAATTTACAGCACAAGTACCTACAAACAATAAAAATGCCACTATTGATGGTTTTGAAGTTGCCTTTCAGCACTTTTTTGGTGAAAGCGGCTTTGGTGTGCAAGCAAACTACACCACTGTTAATGGCGACATAGACTTCGATGTAAACGCTGACCCTACTACTACACAATTTGCACTAGTGGGTCTAAGCGATACAGCTAACTTTATAGCAATGTACGAAAACGACGATTTTCAAGCACGTATTGCTTACAACTGGCGTGATAAGTTTTTAAATAGCGCAGCGCGTTATATTAACGAGCCAGGCTTTACTGAAGAATATTATCAAATCGACTTTAATGTTGCGTACAACTACAGCGAAAAACTCTCGTTTTTTGTTGAAGGCATTAACATTACTGAGCAAAACAGCCGCGAACATGGCCGTACGTCAGCACAGTTATGGAACCTACAGCAGCTAGGCGCACGTTACAACATTGGTATGCGTTACAACTTCTAAAGGTAATACAAAGTAAAGCCGTTAGTTTTTACTAGCGGCTTTTTTGTATTTAAAACAGTATTAATGCTAGTTTAATTGTTATCAATTTTAGGGTGTTAAGTCATGACCAAATCAATAGCAAAAATAGTCGTTTTAGGTGGTGGCACTGCCGGTTGGCTAAGCGCAGGCTTATTAGCCGCTGAACACCCGCACCTTAGTATTACATTAATCGAGTCGGCAAATGTGCCTATACTAGGCGTGGGCGAAGGCACGTGGCCGTCAATGCGTAACACGCTACAACGTATTGGCATTAAAGAAATTGATTTTATAACCCAGTGCGACGCATCATTTAAGCAAGGTTCTAAATTTATAAATTGGCGTAACCTCAGCGAGGGAGAAAACTACTACCACCCTTTTATGAATCCACAAGGCTACGAGCAAACCAATTTACACGCCAGCTGGCAACGTATTGCACCTAACCAAAAATTTGCCGACGTTGTTAATATGCAAAGCTTTGTATGCCAAGCCGCACTTGCACCAAAGCAATTACAAACACCCGAATACGCAGCGGTTACCAACTATGGCTATCATTTAGATGCGGGTAAATTTGCTGAGTTTTTAAAAAATCACTGTGTTAAAAACCTAAACGTTACGCATATTACTGACGATGTAACCGAGGTTATTAACGACGATCATGGCTATATTGCCTCATTAAAAACAAATAATAATGGCGATATAATAGGTGATTTATTTATAGATTGCTCAGGCTCTCGTGCTCGTTTAATTGGGGAGCATTTTAATAGTGAGTTTATAGCGCAAGATCATATTTTATTTAATAACAGCGCTGTTGCGGCGCAAATACCTAATGCAAACACCGAACAGCCAATTGCCTCTGCAACGCTATCTACAGCGCAAAGTAACGGCTGGGTTTGGGATATAGCCCTGCCAACGCGCCGTGGTACAGGTTATGTATTTAGTAGTAAATATCAAAGTGATGAAAGCGCAACAAATACACTAAAAAGCTACATAGCCAAAAGCACCAGTGAGCAACAAGCTGAGCAGCTTATCTACCGCGTATTAAAATTCAATCCTGGTTACAGGCAAAAATTTTGGATTAAAAACTGTGTTGCCGTGGGTATGTCTGCTGGTTTTTTAGAGCCGCTTGAAGCGTCAGCTCTTGCTATGGTTGAGCTTTCAATTAGCATGATAAGCGAGCAACTTCCGCAAAACCGCACCCACATGAGTCAGCTTGAAACGCGTTTTAATGATCGTTTTAGCACTCGTTGGCAGCGCGTTATTGAGTTTTTAAAACTTCATTATGTGCTAAGCGAGCGCGACGACACTCCTTATTGGCAAGATATTAGTAATTTAAATACCGCGCCCGAGCGCCTGCAAAATTTACTTAAACTTTGGCAATTTCAACCCCCTAGCCGCTTTGATTTTATTGAGAACGAAGAAGTGTTTTCATCAAGCAGTTATCAATACGTTTTATATGGCATGGGCTTTAATACACAAACAGTATCTGCACAAAATACATTTAACGACCCACGTGCTGGGGATTACTATTATCAGCAAAATCGCGAAAAAATAGCGCAGTGCTTAAATGGACTGCCAAGTAATCGCGCGCTTTTAAATCACCTTTTATCAAATAATGGGCAGCCACATAATGACTAAAACAAACGCTGTTAAAAACGTAGTAATTGCTGGGGGCGGCACTGCAGGTTGGATGGCCGCAGCGGCACTTGCCAAATTAGTTGGCAACAATATAAACATAACCCTTGTTGAATCTGACGATATTGGCACCGTGGGCGTTGGCGAGGCAACAATTCCGCCAATTCGTACATTTCATAAATTGCTAGGTATAAACGAGCAAGCATTTATGAAAGCGACCCAAGCCAGTTTTAAATTAGGTATTAGCTTTGAAAACTGGGGCGATGAAAACACCCATTATATTCACTCGTTTGGCGCTACCGGTAAAGAATGCTGGGCGGGTGAATTTCATCACTTTTGGCTGCAAGGTAAAGCACTTGGAATAAACAACCCATTTGGCGATTACTGTTACGAACTACAAGCCGCCAAAGCGGGTAAATTTGCGTTTAATCAGCAAAACCCCATTAACTATGCTTACCATATGGATGCCACGCGTTACGCGCAGTTTTTACGTGAATTTTCAGAGCCACTAGGTGTAAAACGCATTGAAGGTAAAATACAAAAAGTAATAAAAAATACTAAAACAGGCCATATAGAATCATTGATTTTAAATAATGGCGAGCACATTAACGGCGACTTTTTTATTGATTGCACCGGCTTTAGAGGCTTATTAATAGAGCAAGCATTGCATACGGGCTACGAAGACTGGTCGCATTTACTACCTTGTAACAGCGCCATTGCGGTGCAAACAAAATCAACCAACGAGACCGTATTGCCACTTACCCGATCTATTGCCCATAAAAGCGGCTGGCAATGGCGTATACCGCTGCAAAACCGTGTAGGCAACGGATTAGTTTATTGCAGCCAATATATGGATGACGAGCAAGCCAAAGCGCTATTATTAAATAACATTGAAGGTGAGCCGCTTACAGAGCCCCGTGTTATTAAATTTAAAACAGGGCGGCGCTTAAAAGGCTGGAACAAAAACTGCCTAGCGCTTGGCCTTGCCAGCGGTTTTGTAGAGCCACTTGAGTCCACCAGCATTCACTTAATTATGTCGGGTATTATTCGCTTTATGCGTTTATTTCCGTTTAATGGCATTACCAATCACGCCATTGACGAATACAACAAACAGCTTAAAAGCGAAATTGAAAATATTCGCGACTTTATTGTGCTGCACTACAAAGTAACTAATCGCGATGACAGTGAGTTTTGGCAGCATTGTAGTGCCATGGAAGTGCCAAAAACACTTCAGCACAAAATTGATTTGTTTAAGCAAACTGGCCGTGTATTTTTAGACGATGGCGATATTTTTAGAGTCGATTCGTGGGTTCAAGTTATGCTTGGTCAAGGTATTGAGCCTAATCAACATCACTTAATAGCCAGCATGATGAGCGATGAAGAACTCACCCGTTTTTTACACGGTATTAAGCAACAAATAGAACAACGCGTAAGCCAATTACCACCTCATCATGAGTTTTTAAAGCAGTATTGCCCAGCATAAATATTTTTTATAAAAAAAGCCCTTAATAGGGCTTTGGGTACACACAACAACTTTTACGTTTTATTATTCACACTTAACCACGGCGCTTTTAGCGCTTTGTGGTTCAAAGCTAATATCTGCAACTGAAACGCTAAGCTCTCCTGCCGTTTTAATAATAAAAGGGCTGGTTACTCTGGCAAAATCAACGCCCTTTTTAGCAAAACACGTTAAATCTATACTCATGGTTTGCCATGTATTTAAATCAGCATTTTTAAGCTCATTGGTAATATCAAGCTCGCCACCACAACCTTGTTCGCATTTCATTGCAAGGTATGTCTGTGAGCTAGGGATTTGGTTTACTTTATAGCTAAAGCTAAGGGCCGAATTTGCTTCAATGTAGGCCACTTTGTCTTCGGTAAAGTTACTATTAATTTCGATGTAGCTGGCTGCAGTACCATCAAAATTAAATTGCATCGCATCTTCTTGAATCGCTTTGTCTTCAGTGCGATAAGTAATGCCGCCAAGCTTTACACTGTTACTTGCTACTTGGTGCTGCTCGCTGTTTGAATTTAAAAACAAACGCCACGGTGTTTTAAAGCTACCATTAAATATAGATAGCGGCGCAAGGTTACTAATATCAACACCTGAGTCTTCATTTAGATTATTGCCAAGCGTACTTTCATCTTTATACGTTAAGCCAAAGCCATAGGGTAATAATGGTGAGTAATCAGCATCGCCCTTATTTACTGCGGTTTGAAGTGGTGATTTAGGCCACGAGAACGACAATTTACCTTTAAAGTCGTATTGTACCTGCCCACTTGCATCCGCTAGTAAAACATCTGCAATGCCTTGTCCTTCAGTGCCAGGAAGCCATGCTGCTACAAATGCATCTGACGCGTTTAGCTCGCTGTTAACCCACATTGGTCTGCCCGATATAAACACCGATACCACCGCAATACCTTGCTGCTTTAATGTTTTTAATATTTTAAGAGAGCGTTTATTGTTACGTTCAAACTCAAGGTTGTCTTTATCGCCATGCCCCTCTGCGTATGGTTCTTCACCAAATACAACAATGGCTACATCGGGTTTGGTATTAAATTCACCCGTTGGGCTTAAAATAGCGTTACCGCCAGCAGCCTCTATTTGCGTTTTTAGCCCCGCATAAATAGACGTTGCCCCAGGGAAATCTGCATTTTGATTATTAGTTCCCTGCCACGTAATACTCCAACCGCCCGATTGCTTGCCTATGTTATCGGCAGCATCGCCTGCTATAAGTATGTTGCTTGATGGGTTAAGCGGTAATAAATGGTTGTTGTTTTTAAGCAGTACTAACGACTCTTGTACGGCTTGGCGTGCAATATCGCGATGTGCAGGCGCACCTATTAGTTCTAACTTACCTGAATATTTTCGATTTGCAGGGCTTGGTTTATCAAATAAACCCGCGCGTAATTTAACGCGTAAAATACGTGCTACGGCGTCATCTATTCTCGCCATTGTTATTGCGCCCGCTTTTACTTGTTTAATTGTATTTTCATAAAGCGGCTTCCAGGCACCCGTTGGCACCATAAAAATATCAAGCCCTGCATTAACAGCTTGCGGGCAACTTTCATTTGTACAGCCGGCAACTTGCCCGTGCCCGTTCCAATCGCCTACAACAAAGCCATCAAAACCCATTTTTGTTTTTAGTACATCTGTAAGTAGATATTTATTACCGTGATTCTTTTTGCCATTCCAGCTATTAAACGATGCCATAACCGACTGGCTACCCGCTGTTAGGCCGCCAATATAACCTTGCGCATGAATGTTATATAACGTCTCTTCGCTATCAATGTTGTCACCCTGATCGTCACCATCTACCGTGCCGCCATCGCCTAAAAAGTGCTTAACGGTACTAATTACGCGTTTATCACTTAAAAAGTCCTCATCGGCTCTGCCTTGCAATCCGTTTACAATTGCGGCTGAATACTCACGTACAATTGCAGGGTCTTCTGAGTAGCCTTCGTACGTTCGGCCCCATCGGTCGTCGCGCACAACCGCAACAGTCGGTGCAAACACCCAGTCTATGCCTGTTGCCATTACCTCTATTGCAGTAGCTGCTGCAATGCGCTCAATTAATGCGGGGTTATTAGCAGCACCTAAGCCAATATTGTGCGGAAATAACGTAGCGCCAATCACATTATTATGACCATGTACCGCATCAGTACCCCACATAGTTGGAATTTTACTGCCATCAATTGAGTCATCAACCGATGCCTGATACATACTCTCAGCAAGCTTTATCCAATCGGCAGGCGTTGCATGTTTATTCGCACTCGGAAAAGAGCCACCGCCATTTAAATAAGAACCAAAACCATATTTGCGCATGTCTGCAGCGGTTATATCGCGGATTTCAGGTTGGATCATCTGCGCTACTTTTTGCTCAAGCGTCATTGTTTTTAAATACTGAGCAATTGTTTTTTCAATTTCAGGAGTTTTTACTACCTTACTTTTAAGCGTTGGCCAAAGTGATAAATCACCTTGCTCATGCTCAGCATTTTTGGCTACCGCGCTTTGGTTATTATCAACGTTAGCTTCTTGTTTATTACACGCACTTAAAACGCATAATCCGCCTATTAAAATAGGCAGCATTCGTAACCTGTTAGTGTTTAAGCTTTTTTTCATTTTTATAGCCCTGTGTTGTGTCAGTGTGTTTTTGTGCAGCGCCTATTTGTTATTTAAATTTAACTATTGACCTACTTAGCAATAGCCACTAACCTAAATATGGAAGCGCTTCCTTAAAGTTATTAAATACCATCCTTAGTGATTAATCAAATTAAATATGGAAGCGCTTCCATCAATGCAATTTATAAACTATAAATAAAAGCAAAATTTACTACAAAGAAGCAGAGGTTTTCTCTTAATGAAACAATTATCTTTACCTAGTGGCTCACCACTTTTAGCCAAAAACTTTACTTATGGTGTAGCTACGGCCTCATTTCAAATTGAAGGCGGCGCAGCTGATCGCTTGCCATGTATTTGGGATACCTTTTGCAGTAAAGAAGGCAAAATAGTCGATAATTCAAATGGCGATATAGCTTGCGAGCACTACACTCGCTGGAAAGACGATATAGACCTAATAGAGTCATTAGGCGTAGACGCTTACAGACTTTCTATTTCTTGGCCACGCGTAATGACTAAAAGCGGTCACTTAAACCCTACCGGCGTTAAGTTTTATACCAACATTTTAGATGAGCTAAAACGCCGTAACATTAAAGCTTTTGTAACGCTGTACCACTGGGATTTACCACAACACATTGAAGACGAAGGTGGCTGGCTAAACCGTAACACCGCTTACGAATTTGCCCATTACACAGATTTAATTACCAAAGCATTTGGGGAACGTGTGCACTCGTACGCCACCTTAAACGAACCGTTTTGCAGCTCATTTTTAGGCTACGAAATTGGCGTACATGCTCCGGGTATTGTAGGTCGCGAATTTGGTCGTAAAGCCGCGCACCACTTATTACTAGGTCACGGTTTGGCTATGCAAGTACTTGCTAAAAATAGCCCAAATACGCTAAACGGTATTGTGCTTAACTTTACGCCTTGCTATTCAGTTACCCAAAGCGAAGAAGATTTAAAAGCCACTGCATTTGCTGATGACTACATAAACCAATGGTATATGCAGCCTGTAATGCAAGGTAAGTACCCAGATATAATTTCGCAATTACCTAAAGCCCACCGCCCTGATATTTTAGAAGGCGACATGGAAATAATTGCTCAACCACTAGATTACCTAGGGGTTAACTTTTATACCCGCATGCATTATCAAGCAAGCGAAACCGACTTTTATCACGAACTGCCACATAAAGCGCCAATGACCGATATTGGTTGGGAAATTTATCCTAAAGCGCTGACAGAATTACTTGTATCGTTGAACGAAAAATACACCCTACCGCCTATTTATATTACCGAAAACGGTGCAGCCATGGCTGACGAATTTAAAGACGGTGAAGTAAAAGATAACGACCGTATTGAATATTACCACGAGCATTTAAATGCCCTACATAACGCAGCAGAACTAGGCGTAAAAGTAGATGGTTATTTTGCGTGGAGCCTAATGGATAACTTTGAATGGGCAGAAGGATATTTAAAACGCTTTGGTATAGTACATGTAGACTACAACACACAAAAACGAACTGTTAAAGCCAGTGGTAAAGCGTACACTAAACTCATAACAAGCCGATAAATTATCGGCTTATAACAATAAGAACACACACTGTGAACAAACTCCCTTTATACGAAAAAGTCGGTTACGCCATGGGCGATGCCGGCGCTAACTTAGTATGGCGCGGTGCGCTTGCTTATTTAGCGGTGTTTTACACCGATACATTTGGCATATCGGCTGCAGCCGCTGCCATGTTATTTTTGGTTGTAAGACTATCTGATGGCGTAACCGATATTATTATGGGTATGATTGCCGACAGAACGCAGTCGCGCTTTGGTAAGTTTCGACCGTGGATACTCTACTCAGCACCGTTTTTGGGCTTGTTTATGGTGCTGTGTTTTACCACACCCGACTTTAGCACCACCAATAAACTTATTTATGCTTACGTAACCTACATAGGTTTAACGCTTGCTTACACCGTAAGTAACGTACCCTACTCGGCACTTATGGGCGTAATGACACCAGACGATACAGAACGCACAAAGCTCTCTGGTTTTAGGTTTGCTGGTGCCTTTACTGGTGGTTTATTAGTGATGGGTTTTTTACCTGAGCTAGTGGCGTTTTTTGGTGGCGGCGACGATGCCAAAGGCTATCAGCTTACTATGTACTTATTTGCCAGCTTACTTATTATTTTAATGGTTATAACGTTTGCTACCACTAAAGAGCGTGTAACACCGCACGCCTCAAATGAAGGGAATTTAAAATCAGAGTTATTTGATTTAACTAAAAGCCTGCCATTTATAATCCTACCTTTGCTTGCTACCACCTTGTTTTTTTATTACCGCGATTTATACAGTGGCGTATTTTTTGCCCTTGTTATGGCAGCAATGACATTCGTTATTAAAAAATTACTCAATAAAGATAAGCAAAGCTTAACGGGTTCACAGCGCGATATGGTTGATCTTCTAACCAACAAACCTTGGCTGGTATTACTCGGCATTGGTTTTTTAACCATGATGTTTAACGGCATAAAATACGGTGTAATTGCGTACTACTTTAAGTACCACGTAGCTAATGAACTCATGGCTGGGCAGTATTTCATCGCCTTGTTGGTTGTATCTATATTAGGCGCACTTGCCACAGGTAAACTGGCCGAAATAATGGGTAAACGAAACCTCTTTATTGCATCGTTAATGCTAAGCGGCATACTCACTACCGCATTTTACTGGGTCCCTAGCGATAACCTGGTTGCTGTATTTACCTTTGGTTGCGCCGCTGAATTTTTTGCCGCGATGATGCCTACATTATTTTTTAGTATGCTTGGCGATTCAGCCGATTACTCCGAGTGGAAAAACAAACGCCGCGCTACAGGCTTAATTTATTCAGCGGGTACATTTGTGCAAAAAACTGGGGGTGGTTTTGCAGGTGCATTAGTATTAGTGGTACTTGCAGGCTATGGCTATAACGGCATGGATGAGCTAACAATTACGCAAGCTCTACCTGGTATGCAATTACTTATGAGCTGGATACCTGCCGCATTTGCTTTTTTAGGTGCCGCATTGATGCTTATTTATCCACTAACCTCAGCGATGACGCAAAAAATAACAGAAGACTTAGCAATTAGACGCAGTAATGTGTAAATTAACTTTTAATGACCCTTCGCGCTTTATGTTTTTATAAAGCGCGAGTAAAAACACATATAAGCTAGGACATCAATGGCGACAATTTATCAAGTATCAGAAATGGCAGGTGTGTCTTTATCAACTGTTTCAAGGGTGCTTAACGACAACGACTACGTAAGCAAAAAAACTAAAAAAAAGGTATTAGAAGCAATGAAAGAGCTAGGCTATCAGCCAAGTTCTATTGCTCGCTCTTTGGCGTCTAGCACTACAAACAGCGTCGGTATTTTAGTTTCTGAGTTGGATGGTCCGTTTTTTGGTCAAATGATGTCAGCCATTGAAGAACATCTCCGTATTGCCGGTAAACACGTTATTATTACCCCTGGGCATAGTGATGAGAAAAAAGAAAAAAGCGGCTTTGAATTTTTAATAGGCCGTAATTGCGACGCTATTATTGCCCACGTAGAGGCAGTATCAAATGATTACCTAATTGAGCTGAGTAAAGGTAAAACCCCTATTTACTTAATGAGCCGCTACGTTAAAGAAATTGAAGAAAACTGCATTAGCCTCGACAACGTAATGGGCGGCTACTTAGCCACCAAAGCCATGATCAACAAAGGTCATAAAAACATTGCGTACATAGCAGGCCCGCAGTTTAAAGAAGATGCATCAAACCGTTTAAAAGGCCACAAAAAAGCCCTAGCAGAATACAACCTAACCTTTGACGAAAACTTATATTATGTAGGCGACTTTAAAGAAACCGGCGGAAGCGACGGCTTAAGGCATTTTATTCAAAATAAAGCGCAAATAACCGCCCTAGTATGTGCCAATGACGAAATGGCATCGGGTGCTATGAAATACGCCCGCGAACACGGTTTTAACTTACCAAAAGATTTAGCCATTATTGGGTTCGATAACGTAATTTTTACCAATTACCTCTACCCAACACTGACTACAATAGATAACCCAGTTCCCGAAATGGGCAGAGCTGCGGCTAACTTAGTACTTAAAGACATTTATAAAAAAAGCGGCATAACAGTAAAGCACGTGTTTCAGCCAAAGCTTATTTTAAGAGACTCAACACCCGACATTAATTAACTTTATACCTAATTTAAATCTAGTTTAAATCTAAGTTATGTAACTCGTTACGCACCCACTGCATATCTAAATATTGCTCTACGTGCTGCTGCGCAAACTTTAAAAAGTTACGTGCAGCATGCGATATGTGCCTGTCTGTTCGCATTACAAAAAACTCTATTCAGACATAAATGCTCACAAATATAAAACAATATCTACATAAAAACACTACAATAAAAAGCATAATAGATCCGATAATTTACCAAAACGATCGTTTTAAAGTTTATTTATATTGTTTAATAAAATATCACTTTACTTATTTTTAATTTGGCTCTAAATTCGCGCAAATTTTATTATTAAAGTAACCTCTCAAACTTTAAAACAGTGGTTATTTACCTTCAAGAGTCGATAAACACAAATGGCCGAATCAGCCGCCACAAGCACCTCTAATAACCCTTTAGCACCCGTTATCGGGCTGTCATTTTTTGCTATCGCATCCGGCTTTTTAATGAGCCTTATTCCGCTGTCGTTACCCGCATTTAAACTTGATGAAAACCTAGCGCCTTGGCTTGCGAGCATTTTTTACTTTGGCTTACTTGTTGGCGCTACAACCATTGAACGCGTGGTGGTAAAAATAGGTCATCGATTCGCTTTTATATTATTTTTAAGTTTATTAATAGTAAGTGTGCTTGCACAACTTGCACTGCCAAATACCGTTAACTGGTTAATTGCACGATTTGTAGCAGGTGTTGCTGTTGCCGGTGTGTTTGTAGTTGTTGAGTCTTGGTTATTAATGACCAATACAGCAAAGTCGCGTGCTAAACGTTTGGGCTTATACATGACCTCACTTTATGGGGGCAGCGCCGTTGGTCAGCTTGCTATAGGGCCGCTTGGCACCGAAGGTTCAACGCCTTATTTATTTGTAGCCTCGCTATTATTTTTAGCTATTTTAGCCCCTTTATTAATAACCAAAGGTCAGCCCGAAAAACAGCACCTTGAAAAACTACCACTAAAAGAAATAAAAACACTAAGCCACCCTGCAATGCTCGGATGCTTAGCTTCAGGCTTATTACTGGGCCCTATTTACGGCTTAATGCCGGTTTATATTTCAGCAAAAGCTGATCAAGCTCAGTACACAGGCACACTTATGGCGGTTATTATTTTAGGCGGCATGGTCGTGCAGCCGCTTGTGAGTTACTTATCTACTCGGCTTGAAAAAAGCTTATTGATGGGTATGTTTTGTTTAGTAGGCGCAGCCGGTGCTGTGGGTATATTACAAGCAAACACTTTAGCAGGATTAATAGTGAGCTACTTAATACTAGGCGCGTGCAGCTTTGCACTTTACCCAATTGCCATAACACTTGCGTGCGACTCATTGCCAATGGCAAAAATAGTCTCGGCAACTGAGGTTATGCTTTTAAGTTACAGTATTGGTTCGGTATTTGGCCCTATGCTTGCTGCAAATTTATCTGATGCACCCAACGGTATTGTGTTTTATTTAGCAGGCTGTTTGATCACTACCTGTATTTATATGTTTATTAAAAGCATTAAAAATATTCGCGCAGGTAAAACGCCTGTTGCAGGCTAATTAGTTTTTAATTTATCGTGTGGACTTAAAAAAAACATCTTTTTCCAGCCTTGGCTTTGCGTTGTATAAAGCCATGGCATGGGCACTAACGATAAAATAGAATAATGCACATGAGGCTGCTTCCCTGCGGCGTTTCCGGTATCGCCCAGCAAGCCAATTTGACTGTTTATGCTTACTACATCACCTGTGCTTACTGAGTAGTCATTTAAATGTGCAAAATAATGCACGCGCCATTTAGGTCCAAGTACTGCAACCACCTTACCGCCTCGAGTTAGCTCACCTGCAAATATAACCACACCGTTTGTTGAGGCAACTACAGGAGTGTTCTTTATGCCAAAAATATCAATTCCTTTGTGCACACCCGACCTACCCCAAGGCTCGTACCAAAACGTATTATGGTTCCAATCTTTATTTGTGGCACCTTGTACCGGGATCCTTATTTTTTCGGGAATTAGTAAGCCTATAACTAATAAAACGGCTACTCCAATTGCAATCCACTTTAGTACTTTCACTTTTCTATCCTTGATATTTAAATAACTTATACTGGTAAATTATTAGCCATAATAACTGAACTCATCATGAGTCGTATTTATGGTTTTATTTATGGTGTTTTATTTGAATGAAATACCCGACTAACATGTACTAAGCTGATCAACTTCAAAACAGGTTTTATAAGCAATTGAGCACTGCCCGCTATAAACAACCATGTGCCACTTTGCACTAATGCATCATTTAAAAAGAAAAAACTGCCAATTAAAAACCACACTGCAATCAAAAAATCGTTAAACGCTCCCAGTGCTTCATATCGTCGCTGAATGGTAATATGCTCTTGTCCTAAATCTAAAATAAACTGATTACTGTTCGAATCCATAACTGCTCACTATTTACCTTTTATTACCTAAATACATGTTTAATAAGCCTCAAGGCTTACCTAAACAGTACAATAACAAAATTTACGCAATAAAAAACGCTGGCCGATGTAAGTCAGCCAACGTTTTTATTATTTGTACAATACTTAACTAACGTTTATTTTTTATCTTTTTCTAAACGCTTTTTAAGACTCAATGCAGCGTCAGCGGCTAATAAACGCATAAATTCAGAGCCATTACTTTGCTCGCCTTGGCCTGCGCCTATTACAATTTCAGGCACTAAACGGCTATTACCTAAGCTTGTAAATAAAGCAGTTTGAATTTTAACTTCTGCTTTTAGCGTTTCATCAAATACATACTTAGGATCAAGTGCAGCAGACTTAGCTCTTAAACGAGCCTCAGCTAAAACGTCCATACCTAATGCTTCTAAGCGTTGTTGCTTTAAAATCTCTTCTTGTTCTTTTGCAAGCTCCGCTTTTACAGCCACTCGTTGCTGCGCAGAAATAATAGCATTTGCCTTAATTCGCTCAGCATCAATTTGCTCTTTTATTTTTAGCTTTTCAGATTCAGCACGTTGCTTAGCAATTGCTTGTTCACCTAAAGCCACTTCAGTACGTGCTTGTTGCTCAGCTTTTTTAAGGTTTTGACGTGCTAGTGCTTCATCAGCAGCGGCTTGCTTTTGCGCCTCAAGGCGAGCGTTTACTTTGCTTTCGTAGTCAATATCAATAATGCTGGCATCAACGACTGTAATACCATAAGCGCCTAAAATAGGTGCATTACGCAGTGTATTACCTTCGTCGTCCATTTTAATATTAATAGTGACACGTTGCTGTTTACTTAAATTACCTAAATCGTCAGATTTATCGCGCTCACCGGTACTAATAATTTGTTCAGTAACAAAAATACCGTTTGTTAATTGATCAGCAAAATCTTGGCTTAATTGGCCATTACCACCAGAGTAATGTTGCTCTACCGACATCATACGCGCCGACGCTTTTACATTTTCAGTGGTTGCGCGCATTAATAAATTAGATATTAATGTTTCTTGTGAACCAAACTCTTCGTGTATTTTAAGTAAACCACGTAAAGCACCCGATTCAGCTGCTGGTACATTGCCTGGTAATCTAAAACGTGAAACACCTCGTGCGCCACCTGTTGTGGTATCTAAAAATCGAATAGGTATTAGCGGTACAATTGCGCTTGCTGTTGCACCGGCATCGCCCGTAAAGTTAATCGAAATTACTTTTTTATAAGCCGATGTAGTACCAAACGCTTTTAAATAAGGGCCGGCTTGATTTATTACGGTTAAGTTACCTGTAAAAGCAGATTGATGTACTAAACGCTCATCTGCTTCATTCCACGAAATAACTTGCGATGTAAGCGTTGCAATTACGGCTAATACAACAACAATTGATGAAACAACAATTACATTACGACGACCAAATCGATTCATAAATGAGTCACTTTTTACTGCTGGGACTGCTTTTTCGCTATCCATTTTTATTACTCTCCATGTTTAATTTCTTTTTAACAAAGTAAATAATTTCCTGTTCACTCAAGTGTGCGCAAAAGCTACCAGAGCGATGTAACTCAACAAATGTTTCGAGGATCTCTTTTTTACCTTTAGCTGTTTTATCTTGGTTTTCTTGTGTTTGATTTTTTTCTGTTAGTTGAGTGATTAAATCATCCACTATCGTGTCTTTATCAAACAGTACGTTGTATTCTTTGGATTTTCTTACCCGACTTTTATGCACATTGCTGTAAATTACATAAAGCGATACGCATAAAATAATAACCAGTAAACTTAATCCACTAATATAAAAAATCATAAGCTCTACTTAAATTGGTTTGAATATTTAACGAGCAATAACAGTTGTAAATATTGCTACACAAATGTTAAGCGGGTGATTTTACAGCAAACCTTAGTAAAAAACAGATTAAAAATAGAGTTCATCAAGTATATAGTTATAACCGTACGTAAAAGTGAGCTTTTTTAAACAAAAAAATGCCAGTCAGTTATTAACTGACTGGCACTAAGCTAAATATTTATTAAAGTGCTTTTTACATTATTCGCATGGAGCCCAATCAACACCATTTTCACCGCACTCATGCAGCATTGTTCCATCTTCTTGGCGGGTATCTCTAAACCATTGTCCTTCAATTGTTTTAAAAATACGTACGTTGTCTGTGGTTTTGTATTTACGCCAAAAGCTAGCATCAATAGATGTTTCGTCATCAAACTTATAGGGCATAGCAGCGAGTACGGTCACTAAATCTTGAGTTTCTAAATCAGCAGCTTTGTCTTTAACATTTACCCAATCAGATAATGTTTGAAAGTCGGCATTTTCCTCTCTAAAGGCAAAGTCAGTTTGGTAATACGATCCCGACTCAGTATAGCTAATGCTAAAACCTCGCTCGAACGGTGTATCTAAATTAGCACTAACGCATTCATCTGCTGTTGGAAAGTTAACCGATGGGCTTGTATTATCAACGCTATAAAGCACATTACTTTTCTCAAAACTAACGTTCTCAATGCTAGAGCATCGGTAAGTACGATCAGCGTTAATGTAAACATCGTCTCTAACTCTTAGTTTTCCATTTAACGACTCTTCGCCCCAAGGCGTATCTGCTGAATTCAGTCGAGACAAAATAACGTCAATTTTGTCTAGTTCGTCTGTATTTTGAAGCTTTACTTGCTCATAAATAAGCTCAGCGCCTGCAAAAATAACCTTGTCTCTGTACCATGCATTTTCAAACTCATACTCATCATCTTTCGCTGTGTCTTGATAAATCACTGCTCTTACTTCTTCTGCGTCAGGAAACTGAGCATCTAGTTCTTGCTTATATTTATAGGCAGCTTTTAATCCCTTAACAATCGCTTGTGCTCTGTCGTACGCATCACTGTCATTATTGGCAATAAAATCTGAGTAAATTTGCTCTGTCGTCAAATTATAATGAGCAACCAAATTTTGCATAACATTCGTTATTTCGCTTTGAACATTTGCAAGCAACTCAGTATTTTCTTTAAGTGCATCACAACTTAAATTATTGCTACCAGTTTTTTGTAATTGAAGACTCAACTGCTCCCAGATAACGGTTGTTAAAGGTGATATATTTCGAATGTCTTCATCAGTCAACACTTCAATTGAGGGCGGAAATGACATTTGATACGCTTGTGTTACCTCCCCTAAATCCTCGTCAATTGCGCCAACGGGTACATCTACATACATAGTTGAATACGGCACACACAGCGCCTGCTCTTCTGTAAAATTAAAACTATAATTACCCGATTCTTCAGAGACTACAGAAGGTTCTGTTTGCTCATCAAAAGTACCATCACCATCAATATCTAGCCATACTATTGCACCAGATACATAGCCATCAATAACCTTACCAGTAAGAGAAATAGTTGTTACTTCTACTGGTTCTACTTTTACAGGATCAGGCTTGGCTACTATTGGCTCTACAACGGCCGCTTTATCACCGCCACCACCACACCCAACAAGGCCTAGCGTAAGCGCTAATGAAATAGCTAACTGACTTTTTTTAAAAACATACAAAGACTTCCTTTTTTGCACTTTAATTATTATTAATCATATTGTTATAAATTAAATAAGTTACTTTAATAACAAATAAGTAATACCAATCTGCTTATATATGGGATCTATTTAACGTTAAGAAAATCACGCTAAAACGAGGCAAATATTTATGCAGGTTGATATAAATTTAAACAACTGAAATTTATTAAATATTTATAGAGGATGGCAACAAGTTAACATGCCCTGTACCTATATCCTTGCATGGAATGTTAGATTTAGCCATTACATTTGTTAATTAAATATAACTAAGACCAACTATTGTTGACTAATATGGACTACAGGTACCTAAAATAAAGGGCTTGAGTGATAGGCAGTATTTTGTAAACGAATGTGTATCATACATGGGTTGGTTTAGAGGGCTTCGATGACTATAAAACAATTATATAAGCAAACCATCAGCATTTTTGATTCGCTCTTAAAATTAAAAAGCCACCTAATTAAGGTGGCTTATGTTTATAACATCGTGTTTTTAATGTGCCTGACTATCGTTTTCTTCACGTTTATAAATATACGTTTGTTGAGTTTTAAAGCCAAAACCAATTGGTTGAGCGCCATTTACTAGCTTAACTTTTCCACCTTCAACATTTAAATTTGGTCCAAGTATTTCAATAGCTTTTATCGGCTTATCAGAACCTTTAACCCCAGGGCCTATTAAATAAAACTGACTAACTTGCGTTACATCCGTTTCATCATCCCAATCGCACTTACCATCCGCATCATTATCTGCACACGACGGGCCTTCCCCAAAAAATAGTTTCGGTGTATCTGGTACATCATTACTTGTTGCAAATTTCACATCGTCATAAACCTTCGTTCCGTAATGTAAATGAAAGGCATAAAGCGAACCACCGCCACCCGTTAACGAACATTGGTTTTGAGTTGATGATGAAGATGCAGGCGTAAAGGAAGTAAAGTAAGCAACCCCACCAACGACCGTTGCTGCAGCAAGGGACTTTTCGCCCGTCCCTAATTCGTATCGCCACCCTTTAAATTCGGCTAATTTAACTTCAAGGTTAACAAATTTATCAACGTCATCAAGTGCGTTACCAAATGGGTCTTCATTCATTTTCATTAAATCATCTGGCACTATTGGGGCTGGAAATTCAGTAAATATTTTTGTTAGGGTGTTTTCATCACGGATCATATACAGCTGATCTTGCTCATTAGTAGCAAGTGGGTTTGAACGATTTCCGCTACCTATAACTATTGCGTCATACGGGGTATCTAAACGGGTCGTAATCACCTCACCATCATAATTGGTCTTAGTAACTTTACTAAACAGCGTTCTAGCAACTAACGGTTTATAAAAGAAACGTCTGTCTTGCGACGCTAATGTACTGCCAAGCTCCGCAAGCTTAAAATGAGTAATATCACTTTCATCGTCACTAGGAATATCTACACGCCAAATATTACCGCCAGTATCGGTTGCATAAATTCGGTCGATATACCCGTCGTAATCTGAGTCAAGCGTAGTTACATCTGCTGCAATACTGTGCTCCCCGGTAAAACCATGTTCTTCCGGCGTTAGTGCCCATACCTTTTCGCCAGTTTTAGCATTAACAATGTAAATACCTAGCCCAGTTTCATCAGTCGTTCTAATCGCCTTATCTTTGTTTGTATCGTAGCCTGCGCCAAATATCAGCAGTGGATCCTCACCAAACGCTTTAATATAAGCAATTTGAGGTTTAGACCATGTTTGTGCTAAATATTTAAAGTCTTCAGAGCCACCAACTATTGGCTTATTCCATAATTTTTTCGGTTTATCTGGGTCGCTTATATCCAGGGCGTAGTAATTTTTACCGCCTCTGCGCATGCCTGCAAATGCCCATACTTCATCGTTATCACTTGCTCTAATAACACCATCATTTAAACCTTCGCTGTTTGAGCCTTTATTATTAAAGAACACACTTATAGGCCCATCCATGCCATACACTTTAGTATTTGCAAGATTACTACGTAAAGCCGGAATGTTTTTTAATAGGGCCGCAGGTGTAAAAGCCCACTTTTCTTCAACGGTATTGCCTTTGTCTTCAAACATATGTAAAAAGCCGGCGTTAGTGCCAACAAGTATATAAATACTTCCATCGCCATAATCTATAGATACCGGTTTAGAATGCAAAGGGTCGCCAAAAATATTGCTTCGTTGATCTACTGATGAGTCATCACCATCTTCATTATCAACATCAACCCCTCGTGCCCAGCTAATATCATCTTCCACTAAAGTTAAACCTATATTAGGGATTAAATCAGGGGCTAAATCGGTAACCGTACTTGTCGCTAAATTTAAAATGCCTTTTACTTTATCAAAAGTAAAATCAATAATACTCCCCGTTTTATCTATATAGATTTTACGGTTATCAGGGTCTAAAGTTGATAAAAGTAAATTCACGCCACCCTGAGCTACTAAATTCCCATCTGCAGGCTTATTAGTTGGTAGCCAAAATGTTCGCGCTTTTTCATCGATTAACCCATTGTCATCTAAAGCAATTTTATCCGTTGAATCTACTATATTAGCGCCCGACACTTTAAGCTTTTTTAAATTTCCGCTCCAACGTGCACCTGTTTCTGGATAAAACATTGCAAAGTAAATTGACTCTCGGCTACGTGTTTGGTCAACATTATTACTAGCTACCGTAGGAGATGAAAAACTATCGTTAACTTCACGTATTTTCGATATTGTGTTGTTAAGCGCTTCAGAGAGTTCAGTTGAGGTATCTGCATGTAAGTATTCGCCGCCCCCCAATAAAGCGGTTTTTTCTAATAATTTTTTACCATTTGTACTCATGCCACTACCAAAACCGATAGTAAAAACTCGCCCGGTATCAGCAACCTTTGACGTAGTGTCGTACAAATCCACCTCAACATCTCTTGTACCATGTATTATCTGAGCTAAAGCGGCTAAATAACTATTACTTGTTTTAGTGGGGTTTGAGCCAAAAGTAGATTTGTATAATGCTTCAATATCATCATTTCGGGTGGTATCTTGTGTAGGATCACCATCAGTCATTAATATTAAGCTAATTGAGTTATCACAACGCTCATCGGCCCCTGCTGGCTGCTCAAAAGGAGAAACATATCGAGGTATATCACTACCACTTTGCTCTCTCTCAATAGTAAAATCTCGTTTATTAGTATTTCGCCCATACCAAATTGTTTGCCCCGTCATATATAGGTAAGCTTCCCATAAGGTCTCAGTGATAGGCGTATTCCCGCCAGCAGGCAACTTTTCTATTTGACCCAATATTTTATCATGTGAGGAGCCTAGGCCAGCCATAACATAGCCACCATCATTGCCATTGAAACGCATCAAACCAAAATCAATCGAGCTATTATCATTTACTAATTGAGTCATTGCGCTTTTACCAGCATCAATTTTTTTTAGGACCACCATTAGGTAATTTTCCACCCATACTTCCTGATGTATCAAAAATAATAAGTACGCGAGGGTTTTCGTCTGTTTTAACATTATGGTTTACGTATAGCTCTATATCTTCGGCAAATACAGAAAGGCTAATACTCACCCCGAATAACAAGGCAGCTATTTTTTTTAGTTTGAATTGCATTTTTAAATCCCTTTATTTGCGCTTTTTATTTTTATTGCGCAAGTTAATAACTACTCTATTCCCTGTTTAATTTTTAGTAATATTGAGGTGGGACTAAAAATTAAAACCAAGATATATCTAGCTATTTATCACAAAACAGTGATTAGCATCCACGTGTCGTCAATGCTATAAAATATATATTACTGCGATTTTAAATAAAAATAGACTAAAGTCAAAGATATTAGATTTTATTATCAATTAAAAACAACAACTTAAACAAAACAATCCCGTTTTTCTGCACAGTTGAATCACGTTACAAAGTAATATTTTTACCTATGTTTCTATATTTATAGATCTATGCTTTAGGTAACAAGTACTTACCAATATAAATTAATAACGTAAGGCTATAAAAATCACTCTTAAGAGCACTATTATTCAGTAAAGCTGTTTTATTAAAAGGAGTGTATTTAATAGATAACTACGGTCATTTAAACGCAAAAAAGCCCATATTAGGTGCTACCTAATATGGGCTTTTGTACTCTTGCTAAATTATAAGTGCTTTATACAAGCATTCTTATAAAGATAACTCTTTTTTAGCACGAGTTAAGTTATGCGTTACAAGTGAGTTTTTAGAAATTTGAACTGCTTCATATAAATCAGAAATACCAGCAGTGTCTTTTTGTGATTTTATACGCGCTACACCACGGTTACTTAATGCAAACGATGTAAGTTCACGTACTTTTAAACGAGGACCATGGCTTTGCTTAAGTAATGCAATTGCTTGTGTACAAATAGCTTCTGCTTCTTCGTAGTTTTTTGACTCAACATTTAAAGCACAGCTATTAAATGATTTTTCAAATGCAGGTGCTGCAGTTACTGAGTCTTCAATAACCATTAATTTATAGTCACCTTGATTAGCCATTGCAGCAGCTGAGCAAGTTAATAATGAGCCAAGAGCGATGGTTTTTAAAAGTGTAAATTTCATGATTATATTCCTGATTAGTTAAGCCGTGCTTGTTGCCGACAACTGAACTTTAGAGTGTTAGCTCAATTACCACAAACGATAAAAACAAACCTAATAAGTGAATAAATCTAACCTATAGACTTTAGTCTAGCACCTGTAAAAATACTTATTAATTACAGTTAGTTAAAAACATGAAAATCACTAAACAATAAATAGCAAAATACATTTTTATTATTTTTAATAATACCAATCTGCTTATATATGGGGTCTATTTAACGTTAAGAAAATTACGCTAGAACTAGGCAAAAATTTTTTATCTAGTTGTTCTAAATAAAAAATTTTTAACGACGTTATAGTGCTATTTAATTCGTTAAATTGATCAAAGATTTATGCAGGTTGGTATAACACTATACAAGGTTAATAAACACGAAAAAGCCGATGTTGGGGTTTAACCCAACATCGGCTTTTTTACTCTCGCTATTTTATATCATGCTTTAGTAAGCACTTTATAAAACACGTTATAAAGGTTTTTTATAACGATAATTCTTCTTTAGCACGAGTTAAATTGTGCGATACCATTGTGCTGTTAGACAATTTTGATGCTTCGTATAAATCAGCAAGTGCAGCTGTATCGTTATGCGCTTTTAAACGTGCAACACCACGGTTGCTTAATGCGAATGACGTAAGTTGGCGTACTTTAAATTTAGGGCCATCTGCGTCTTTTAAAAGTGCAATTGCTTTAGTACAAATTTCTTCCGCTTGCGCATAATTTTTTGACTTAACATTCAGTGCGCAGCTATTAAAAGATTGCTCAAGTGGCTGTGGCGCTGTTGCAGTTTCAATAACCATTAATTTGTAGTCACTTTGATCAGCCATTGCAGCAGCTGAACATGTTAATAGTGAGCTAAGAGCGATAGTTTTGATAAGTGTAAGTTTCATGGTCATATTCCTGATTAGTTAAGCCGTGCTTGTTGCCGACAACTGAACTTTAGAGAATTAACACAACCCCGACAAACGATTAAAACAAACCTAATAAGTGAATAAAACTAACCTATAGACCTTAGTCTAATACGCTTAAGTTTTTTCTATATATTTAAACAACTTACGCACTATCTTACGTGCCTAAAATAGCTACTTTGCATTTCAAAATACATATAATTATTTATGCTTTTATTTAGTCGGTTTTATTTTAAGCACCTTACTTTGGCATAGCTGAATAACAATCAAACAAATTTACACATTTAATTACATGCAATACTAAGTCATGTATTTATAATTACGGCTCTGGTAACTTTTCATCATTTATGGGTTAACTTTTTTGAAACACACACTTCTTTTTTTTGTTTTTTTAAGCACGCTTTTAGCATTTAGCCAAAATGCTAATGCAAGGCTTTTACTTGGTAACAATACGCCTAACAGCGGTATGTTTATAAAATCAGAATTTAATGGTGATAGCAGCATTACATCGGTGGGTGTCGAAATGATGGTCAAGCAAAATTACAGTCACTTTGGGGTTATTTTTACAAGCGCTATTGGCGCGGCAGTAATCGATAATAAACAAGGCGAGCAAGAAGAGTTTATTACCTGGGATAATGGAATGAAGCTTGGTTACTTTAATGATTTTTTTATATACGCCGAGCTTGGCTTAGATCTGTTTGAACTCGCCTTTAAAAACGATAGAGGCGATAACACCTACCAAATAGATAAATCGGACAACGATATAGACGGCTACGCAGGTATAGGCGCAGGTTATCACTTTAAGCCATTTAAAATAGAAGCATTTACCCGAGCACGCCAAATAGATGGCGACTACTGGGAAGCACAAGAACATATTTACAGCGGTGTTCAGTTGTCACTTACTTTTTAATAGTACTTATAATCTTCGCTCATCTTTATTATTGATTGCTCAGAACAGTAAAAGCCCGTGAAATTGAACTATTTCACGGGCTTTTTAAATGAATTATATTTAACTCAATTTATAGTTAATCTATTTATATTTAGCGAATGCTTTTAGCAACCTTACCAATACTTAAACCTTGCACCAAAATAGAAAACACCACTACAGCATAAGTCAGTGCTAATAAAATATCGCGTTCAGTGCCATCGGGTAGTTGCAGTACCAGTGCTACCGAAATACCACCTCGCAAGCCACCCCAGGTTAATACTTTCCAAGCGCCCGAAGGTAGCTCAAGCTGTTTACCAAAAGTAGTGGTGGTTATACCAACAACCATAAGACGTGCTAGCAACGCAATAATAATAGTTAAACCGGCCGCTATAAATAAGTTACCTGAGTAGGCAATCATCACAACTTCAAGCCCGATTAAAACAAACAAAATAGCATTTAAAATTTCGTCAATCAGTTCCCAAAACAAATCAACATATTGACGTGTTTTGTCGCTCATAGCCCAGCTTCGTCCGTGGTTACCCACCATTAAGCCCATCATTACCATTGCAAGTGGGCCCGACAAATGCCAATGGCTTGCAAGTGCATAACCACCAATAACGCCCGCTAAAGTAAGTAGTACTTCTTCTTGGTAACTATCAATACTTTTAAGTAAGTAATATAAAATACCACCCAGCACCAAACCAAAAACAATACCACCACCGGCTTCAACCGCCAGTGTATGCGCCACATAATACGTGGTAGGAATATCGCCACTAGATAAAATACCCAGTAAAAGCACAAAAATCACCACGCCAATACCATCGTTAAATAACGACTCACCCGCTATAACAGTTTCAATACTTTTTGGTGCACCCGCTGATTGTAAAATCCCCATTACCGCAATAGGATCGGTTGGCGAAATTAATGCGCCAAACAGTAAACACCAAATAAACGACAAGTTAAACCCAAGTAAAGGCATTACAAAATAAAGCGCGGCAGCAATAATAACGGTCGATAACAGCGTACCCACACAAGCCAAAATACCAATCGGCAATTTATAGCGTTTTAAGTCACCAACATTTACGTGCAACGCACCGGCAAACAGCAGCATTGAAAGCATGCCATCGAGCAAAACTTCAGTAAAATCTAACTGATCGAGTAAACTTACTTCGTAATCTATTACTTCATCAAATCCTAAAAAGCCTAAAAATATAGCGCCAATAGATAAAAGCATTGAAATAACCATCACGCCAATGGTGGTTGGTAAACCAATAAAGCGATGGTTTACATAACTTAGTAACGCAGTAATCGATAAAAATATTGCGCTTATTTCAAGCACCGTCAGGCTGGTTGCAGATACCATGGTTTAGTCTCAGTAAATATGTAGTTACACCTCGCTCAAGCAAGGCAGAAGAATGTTTTTGTGTTTAGTATTATACTAAGTTTTGTACTAAATTTTTTATTAGCGCTTTTTATAGGGCTAGTTTTTTGTATAAATAGCGACAACAAGTGTACCTAAAATACTGATGTACCGCATTATTATTTCTTAAATTCAGTTTATATCAAAACAAAATACACAAAAAAGCCCATGCTAGGAATTAACCTAACATGGGCTTTTTTACTCTCGCTATTTTATAACATGCTTTTGGTAAGCACTTTATAAAGTGTTTATAAAGAAAGCTCTTCTTTAGCGCGAGTTAAGTTGTGCGATACCATTGTACTTGTAGACATTTGGTTTGCTTCGTATAAATCAGCAAGGCCAGCAGTGTCGTTGTTCGCTTTTAAACGTGCAACACCACGGTTACTTAATGCAAACGATGTAAGTTGGCGTACTTTAAATTTAGGGCCATCTGCGTCTTTTAAAAGCGCAATTGCTTTAGTACAAATTGCTTCAGCCTCAGCGTAATTTTTTGACTTAACATTCAGTGCGCAGCTATTAAATGATTGCTCAAGTGGCTGTGGCGCTGTTGCAGTTTCAATAACCATTAATTTGTAATCACTTTGCTCAGCCATTGCAGCAGCTGAACATGTTAATAGTGAGCTAAGAGCGATAGTTTTGATAAATGTTTTCATGGTTATATTCCTGATTAGTTAAGCCGTGCTTGTTGCCGACAATTGAACTTTAGAGAATTAACACCAAACCGACAAACGATTAAAACAAACCTAATAAGTGAATAAATCTAATCTATAGACTTTAGTCTAATGCCAAATTACTAATTTACGGCAATTGGTATTTATACAATCGGCAACCGAACCCGCTCTTTACTTAGTGCGTACAAGTAACTTAATTTTTGCCTAACAGCTTCAGACTTAAAGCCTTTGACTACAACATCATTTATCCACCAAACAAGCTGTTAAGGCACCAAGCGCTTAGCGGATAATCATCCGGTGATGCCCAGGCTTTGGTGATTTAGACGAAATTACCCGCGCGTATTACAACAACGAAGTTGTACAACTGCAGCAAGATGTATTAGTCATTAATAACTACCTACCCGCCGCACAACATATTGAATTTAAAGAGCCTGAGTATTCATACTTAAACCCAACAGCTAAGGAAGCCACATGAGCTGAATAGATGTAACAGAGATTATAAAACAATGGGGGCGTTTATTTATGTTGAGTTTTTTAGCAGCCGCTATTCAAATGTATTTAAGCAAAAAGCAATTTACGTTTTTTCATTACTGTATGAACGTGCTCATTGCTATTTTTGCAGCGTACTTAGCCGCTATGTTTTGTGAATGGCGCGGCTTTGACGAAAGTCTAAAAACGGGTGTGATTGGCGTAACAGCATATGCAGCTCCACACATTTTAGAAGGCTTCGACAAGCTAATTAAATCGTTTAGTAAAGACCCTAAAAGCTTTATTAAATTTATACGGGGGATTAAATAATGGGATGGTTAAAAGCACTGGTTTCGTTCATCACTGACCCTATAGCCGATTTAACCGGCGGTTATGTTGAGCGTAAACGTATTGCGGCTGAAATGGCCGCTGACGTAGCACGTGCTGAAAACAACTTTAAAATTGCGCAGTTTAACGCCAAAGCAAAACGCTGTATGCAGGCCGAACAAAACGACGCTGATTATGACTTACTGGTTTTAAAAAAACGCGACAAAACCATTATGGATGAAGTGATCATTCTATTCTTTTTGGGGTTGTTTGTGTGCCATTTTATCCCCGATATGCAACCTTATATGCGCAAAGGCTGGCAGGCCATGGGCTACAAAGGCGTGCCCTTGTACTTTGAGTTTGTGATTGTAGGTATTGCCGTTTCAACGCTTGGGCTAATGCGATTGTTTCGAGCGTTTTGGGCAGTAAAGGCAAAGGGAATAAATGCGCTAGTTAGGAGCTAGCGTATTTCTTATTAGTACAAATTGCGCAGATTAAAATGCTTAGATAAATAATAAACAACTCTATTTTTGTTTAGATAACCAATAGGTTTTATCCAATGACATCAACGCTTGTGTTATTTCCTTTTATTAGCCTCTGCGAAAAACCAACCAATCCCCATCCACTAGTGCGAAACTAGATGGTTCAAATAATGAAGGAGCCGGCGTCACGCTACTGGTTTGGCTTTGATAATAAATGGCAATTAATACAAATAACCCAGCAACAGAGTTTAATACATTTTCTAATGATGCTTGATCAAAACAATTTGACCGGTCGTGTTTTACCTTATTATTTGCCATCCACCATAACGGTGAAGTATCTGGCTGACCCCAATTAGACCAAGGAGTGAATGATAGTCCATACCTAGGTATTTCGACTGTATGAGTATCAAATTTTGGGTAAGCATCCATAATTATTTTTTGATAATCCCTTATATTCCTAGCCCCGCTCTCTGG
Organism: Pseudoalteromonas sp. SWYJZ19; assembly: GCF_015864375.1. Classification (NCBI taxonomy): domain Bacteria; kingdom Pseudomonadati; phylum Pseudomonadota; class Gammaproteobacteria; order Alteromonadales; family Pseudoalteromonadaceae; genus Pseudoalteromonas; species Pseudoalteromonas sp. SWYJZ19. The sequence goes on along the minus strand of NZ_JADYXI010000016.1, from coordinate 70,631 downwards.
TTTAATATTATCAGCTAGTTTTTTTGCTATTACATCAGCTTCAGCAGAGGCAACCATCAAAACTCTCGCTAACTGAATCGAAAAACACTTGAAATTTGATTCATGAAACTCAATCCAACGTGTAAGATCTGCAATATCTTCCTCTATGGCTAAGAAATAATTCCAGTGTATTGGTGTTCTATCTGTTCTGATACTCATTTTATTGCCTAACAAAACTATGGGAAGTCCACTATTCTATTTCTAAAAGTACAAAGTTCGCTATTTTTCAACTGCTAACTTAATATCACTATAGTCCGTTGTAGTATAAAAAGACTTTCCTTTTGCTGCAAAAGAAATAGTCACAAGGTCCTCTTCTTTAAAACCGCCCCTCTTTTTATGGGATACGTTAACGCGAAAACCATCATCTATACATTCAAAACTAATATGCGACTTCCCCTTTTTAAGGATGGCTTTACATTGAATCGTTTTACGTTCTTTATCTGTGAATCGCTCTTGAGTTTTGTATTTAACTATTTTAGCTGCTTCTAGCTCCACTTCTTTGCCATCGGGAACTAATGATTGAAAATCATACTTAGTATTTTTATCACAACTTCTACCAGGATGTGAATTTAGTGTAGGCTTGTAAAAAGCAATTGCTGCGGACTCCACTTTATCTGCTTTTTCCTGATTGCTAGCAATTGCAATAATATAGTGACGCCAATTTTTATTATATCGTAACGCTTGTTTAAATTTTTGCTTACTCTCTGGGTGAGTTAATGAATTGGCTAATTGCATATGCTCATTCCAACGATTAACTATGCATTTAGCCTGTCCAATATATACATCACCATTTAAATTTTGATGAGCATAAATAATGTGTAGTGCGTTTCGAACTTGAAATTCTTTTAAGTTTTTGGTGATTATAACTTTCATGAGTACTGCTCTACGATTTGTACGGGTATAATTTTATTATATTGTCAGAGTAGATTAACAATTTGTGCTATATCAAGCTATAGAATTTATGTGGGAGTTATTCACCAGCTTTTTGTTGTCACTTTATTGTCACTTTTTGACAAAGCGATCTTTTTTAAAGTTACTAACAGATCCTTTCGCTAGGCTAGCTGGCGATTAATGACGCGTCACTGAGGTTGTCAATTTGACGCGTTTTTTGCTCGAAAGCGGAAGGCGAGGAGGAGTGAATTTTTTTAGCTTTTTGATTCTCAGCTAATAGCCAAATGGTTATTTGTCATGCAACCAACCACTGTGTATAATGACAGTGCATTTTTTAACGGTTGGTGAATATTATGGCGCGGGGTTACTTGTCCAAATTGCGAAGCTAAAGCAACAATTACGTCACGCGAAAAGCAAAGCGCCCATGTAGTTAATTTATATTGCTCGTGTACCAATACAAAAGAGTGCGGGGCTACGTTCCGCATTACCCAATCGTTTGATCACTTCTTAAATCCACCTTGTAAAACCACTGCGCAATTAGCGGCATCGCTTATTAAAAACCTACCGTGTGAAGAGCAATTAGAATTAATTGGGCATTAAGTTGTAATAGTTTCTTATAGTTACCATCAGGTTTTTTATGTAAATATGATGACTAAAACCATTAGCGATTAGGTTGTCTTTCTCGTAGTAATTATCAACTATATAATCACCGCAAAACTTACAAGAAGTTTTAAGATCATTAAATTCCTCTTCTAATTCTTCAATATTATTATACTTAATGAGTTTTATAAGTAAGTAATTAACCCATAAAATGTTATTCAGAGTACACATATTATCTTTGTACTTTGACTCATACCTTGTATTTAACCCTTTTAACTTATTTAACACATTAGTTTTACTGATCACTTTATTTCTATACATAAGTAAGCTTTTTTGCTTTGTAACTAATTGCTCTTTATCATGTTTAGTAATTTTTTTACCTCTTCTCATTTTAAGTATTATGGCTAGTAATACCTCTAAGTTTTGGTAAATGTCAGCTTGCACATCCTGTAATAACTCAAAATTTAATTCTGCTTTCACGTTAAACAACTGAACTCTTTGATTTTCTTTCTTATTAGCGTTATATGTAGTTATAGCTACAATTACCGCATATACCGTTGCGACTCCACCAACCCAGCTACCTAACGCAGGCCAAAACTCTACATGGCTTTTAGCACTAACTAATATTTTATAACCACCGATAAAGGCCAAAATGATTGTAAAAAATGTAAATGTTATTGCTAATAGTAGTCTATATTTGCTCCAAAAATTTTTGAACTTTTCCTTCAAAATCGTTATTCCTTATTTTAATAACTAACCTAGTTTCTCACTTCTAAGTGTACCCGTGAATTAACTTGTTCACGGGTACACTTAGGCCAATAGTAACAGCGTATCAAAATATTTCCTGTTATTTTGGTTGTGGTCTATTGGTTACTGCAAATACATCGGCGTTAGGTTCTTGCTGGTAGCCGGTGCAAATTTCAGAAGCAAATACGCTGTTATTTGTTTTTCCACATTGACCGTATTGGGTTTTAGGCTTTGGCTTATCTAATTTAGTAATAAACGGGCTGCGCTGATCCTCTGCATAGCATTTTGGGCAAAACGCCTGGCAACTAATACATGCCCTTAGCATGAATACTTTTGAAATTTGAATAGTCATTTTCTCTCTTACCCTATTAAATCCAGTATCCAACAATCGCTGATTACAGATGCGATGCGATGCCTTGTTTTACTAAAGTAACTAAGTCCCAATCGCCAATAGTGACTAGGCCGTTTTCGATTAAAGTTGTATTAAGTGCTTGGCGTCCTTCTAGCTCTGCATATTGATAAGCAAGGTCTACAAGTTTGCGGGCTTGTTGCCAGTACTCATTTGTTACGTGCCAGCTACCCGATTTTTGGGCAAATGTTTTTGCTCGGTATTCAATATCGAGTTGCTTGTTTTGTTTTAATTGGACGTTTTCGTCTAATACCTGTAATTGGCCATCTTTGACTTGGTAAATATGGTCGTTCCTCGCGATCCTTTTCCCTTCAATTAGATCCTTTTTAACCTCTTCGAGGTCATTTTTTGTCACCCCCCACCATATCAAGTATTAACTCCGCGCTAGAGCCCACGGCTATAGGCGTACAGTTAATTACCACTAGACCAAGATAGGTCGGCTACGCCGACGTTGGTGCTAGCCTTAGCTCCAATTTTCTCTGCTTTACCTTTGAGTTGCCTAGTCCATTCGATTAAACGAGTTTTTAAATTAGTGTCGGTAATTACGTTATGCACGTTATTAAACAAACGTGTAAGTATTGCTTTGCCTTTTGGTATGCGGCGCAATTCACGATACACGGTAACGTTTGGTGAACCATGTAACAACAGCGATACTGCCAAGTGACTGTCCCCTTAGCTGATAACCTTACACTTAAACTATCTCTATGCGATAATACACAAGGTATTTGATTTTTACCTAGCAGCTTTCTTAATTTGGTATCCCTTATCGCCATTTAATTTTTTATACACAGTTAGCAGAAAATTTATACACGAAACTATACACACAACGCGCCACTTACAAGAAACTCGAAAATACAAAAAGAAACTGAGCAGCGCTAATAACCCGCAAATTCAAAGGGCTAAGACATAGAATGAATAATGAAAGTTATCAAGCGAATCAAGCAACAATCTATTGGCACGACTACGAAACGTGGGGGGCAAGCCCACAAAAGGATAAGCCGAGCCAATTTGCGGGTGTTCGTACCGATCTTGATTTAAATATTATTGGCGAGCCGCTTATTGAATATTGTAAGCCGCAAGCGGATTACTTGCCTCACCCTGAGGCGTGTTTAATTACAGGTATTACGCCACAAGTGGCGATGAAAAAAGGCTTAGTTGAAGCTGAGTTTATAGCAAAAATTCATGCCGAATTTAGTGTGCCAAACACCTGTGTTGCCGGTTATAACAGTATTCGGTTTGATGACGAAGTAAGCCGTTATAGCTTTTACCGTAACTTTTACGACCCATACGAGCGTGAATACAAAAATAATAATAGCCGCTGGGATATTATTGATTTGGTACGCGCTTGTTACGCGCTGCGCCCTGAAGGCATTGAATGGCCATTAAAAGAAGACGGCAGCCCAAGCTTTAAGCTAGAGCATTTAACCGTAGCTAATGGTATTGAACACGCCGCAGCACACGATGCGCTAAGCGATGTAACCGCCACTATTGCACTGGCTAAACTAATAAAAGAAAAACAGCCAAAGCTGTATAACTTCTTTTTTGGTTTGCGTGGTAAAAAAGCGCTTGCTGAGTTAGTTGATGTATTTAACATGACGCCGCTGGTGCATACCACGTCGCGCATACCAGCAACGCAAGGCTGTACAAGCTGGGTTGCACCAATGAGCTTTCATCCGGTTAATAAAAATGCGGTTATTTGTTTTGATTTAACCCAAAGCCCGCAAGTACTTATTGATTTAAATGTAGAAGAATTACGTAAACGTTTATACACCAAGCGCTTAGATTTGGCCGAGGGCGATTTACCCGTTGGCTTAAAACTGGTGCATTTAAACAAGTGCCCTATTTTAGCGCCTGCTAAAACGTTATTGCCTGAAAACGCCGCTCGACTTGGGATTGATCGCGAGCAATGCTTAGCTAACTTAGCTATTTTAAAAGCCAATACCGACCTTCGCGATAAAGTAACTGAGGTATTTAACGAGCAAGGCGATTACAGCGCCACTACTAACGTTGATTACTTACTTTACGATAGGTTTACAAGCCATGCCGACAAGGCTAAATTTGCGATTATTCGTGATGCCAAGCCAGATGATTTGGCAGGGTTGAATTTAGATTTTGAAGATAAAAAGTTTAATACGTTATTGTTTAGATACCGCGCTCGTAATTGGCCTGAAACACTAAACCAGCAAGAGCTTGATCAATGGCGTCAGTATTGCCAAAACAAGTTAATGCACGGGGAAGATCAACCGTCGATTAACGCGCAAGATTTTATGATCACCCTTGAAAACCTAGCGCATGAACATGACGACAGCGAAAAAAATCTTACAATTTTAAAGGCGCTGTATAACTACGCACAAAGCATGTAATTTGCTTTAAGTTTGTGTGTATAACGCATTAAAAACGCGACACTTTAGCAATAAAGTGTCGCGTTTTTTTGTTTATAAATATTTGTACCACTACACGCAAAGTAAAATCTATTTCACAAAGAGAAGCGAATGAGAAAATATAAAGACCAACAACAATCTTTTTTATCTATCACTGCCTCTAAAAGCGCAGCGCCTCTAAACCTCTTTGTGAATAAGTCACTTTACGGGCTTTGCCCGTCACGCAAGCAAGCTTCGCGTCTTGTATCTCTCATTGATAAATGATTAGCTATCATTTATCACATCGAAGTCAGTGAGCTTGCCTTTGCGTCTAGTATTTAATACTGCTCCGTAGATAAAGTCCTGACTTTCTATTCTCAGAAACTGAATGGTATCCAAGCACACTTTTTTAAGTAGATGCTGTATGTACAAGGGGAGTAAGTAGAGATGATGTTTATCGGCATTGATATTAGTAAAGAGAAGATTGATTTATCGTGGTTGAGAGACCAACTTACAAACAAGATTAAAACAAAAGTCTTTAAAAACAAGCGCCAAGACTTTGTAACAATAGAAAAATGGCTTTTAAATACAACAAAAAGCGCTGCTAATGAGCTCGTTATCACACTCGAACCAACGGGTGTTTATCATGAGGCGCTAATGTATTTTTTACACGAGCGAGGCTTTAATATTATTTTAGCGAATCCTGGTAAAGCTAAAAAGTATGCAGACGCTTTAAACATAATTCACAAAACAGACAAATCTGATGCAACAATGCTTGCCCATTACGGCAGTGCTAAGCACGCAGTCGTTAGTTATTGGCAACCTGAAGCATTAGAGGTTAGAGAGCTTAAAGCCCTTATCCGTCGTTTAGATGCGCTTGAGAGTAACCGACAACGAGAAGCGAACCGATTAGAAGCAAGTGAATTCAGTAACGTTTCAGCACGTGTTTGCCAATCAATAAAAGTGACTATCGCGTTTTTAGACGATGAAATTAAACAGCTTAAATCTGACATTGATAACCACATAGATAATGAACCTGATTTAAAAAGAAACAGAAAACTACTTGAGTCTATCCCTGGCATTGGGCCCGTATTATCGAGAGAGCTGACGTATTTGTTTGCGGCTAAAAAATTCAATAAAGCCAAAGAAGCGGCGGCTTATTGCGGATTAATTCCACGGCATAATGAATCGGGTAAATTAAAAGGGCGAACATCAATCAGTAAACTTGGGCCAGCCAGAATTCGATGTAAACTTTATATGGCCGCAATTGTCGCAGGGCAATGGAATAAAACAATAAAGAGACACAAGTTAACGTTAATAAATAATGGTAAAACACCGATGCAAGCTGTGTGTGCAAATATGCGAAAGCTAATTCATATATGTTTTGGTGTAATAAAAAACCAAGAAGCGTTTAAGCTCCAAGAAAGTTAAATACGACCTTGAAGCTTAAAATGAGAGATGGTATCTACAGCGTTACTTTTTATGCAGTGCTTCAATGCGTGCTAGTAAACTTGAGGTGTCGTATCTGCCGCCGCCGAGTGCTTGTACGTCGGCGTAGTATTGATCGACCGTTGCGGTCATTGGTAGTGTAGCGCCGTTGTTTTTAGCTTCATCGAGTGCAATGCCTAAATCTTTACGCATCCAATCTACGGCAAAACCAAACTCATATTCACCCGCCCACATTGTTTTGTAGCGGTTTTCCATTTGCCACGAACCGGCTGCACCTTTAGAAATGGTTTCTATAACTTTTTCACCATCAAGCCCAGCTTGCTTGGCAAAATGTAAGCCTTCGGCTAAACCTTGCACTACACCAGCAATACAAATTTGATTAACCATTTTACAAAGTTGTCCCGAGCCAACGCCGCCTAACAGTTGGCTAAAACGACTAAACGCCGCCATAACTGGCTGCACTTTAGCAAATACAGCTTCACTGCCACCCGCCATAACCGTTAATACGCCATTTTCGGCGCCTGCTTGTCCGCCCGATACCGGTGCATCTATAAAGTCGATATTTTGCAGAGTCGCTTTTGCTGCAACTTCGCGAGCTACTTCGGCAGACGTTGTGGTGTGATCAACTAAAATAGTGTGCGGCAACATGCCCGCTAACACGCCATCGTCGCCATACACTACTGAGCGTAAATCGTCATCGTTACCAACACACATAAATACGATGTCGGCATTGCTTGCAGCTTCGCGCGGGGTTGATGCAAAGCTTCCTGAATGTTCTGCAGTCCACGCTTGTGCTTTAGCTTGAGTGCGGTTATAAACGCATACGCTGTGCCCTGCTTTTGCTAAATGCCCCGCCATTGGGTAACCCATTACGCCTAAACCTATAAATGCGACTTTCATTGACATAAAAATGACCTATTAAACTGATAACTTAGAAACTAGACCTCGATTATGTCAACCGGTCGATGAAAAAGCGAATGAAAGTCTTTATAAAATTTCCTTAAGCGGGAAAGGTAAGTAGGTAACCTATGGACAGTATTTATCAATTTAATGCACCACTTTTTAACAGCGAAAATTTTTCTCTTAGCCAGTTACAGGGAAAAACCGTACTTATTGTTAATACAGCGTGTAAGTGTAATTTTTCGGTGCAATTAAACGCGCTCGAAAAGCTCTATCAGCAATACAGAGGCCATGGTTTTACTGTGCTTGCGTTTCCGTGCAACCAGTTTGGCCAAAATGAGCCGCTTGATAACTTAGCCATTAAAGACTTTTACCAAGAGCAATTTAATACCTCGTTTGAGGTATTTGGTAAGGTAATGGTAAACGGACCAGAAACGCACCCCTTGTTTAATTACTTAAAATCGCATACGCGGGGTATTTCGCAAAACCGTGCTATTAAGTGGAATTTCACTAAGTTTTTAATTAACTCACAAGGGCAACTTGTTGCACGCTATGCACCGCGCACTAAACCCGAAACACTTATACAAGTGATAGAAAGCAACTTACTGCAAGCTGCAAAGTTAAGCGCAGCTAAAGATGGTAAAAAGGTATCTTCAAAAATACCTTTGTTTACCTCAAGTAAGGCTCCGCTCAAGGCTTAATTTAAATCAATAAAATGCGTGTTACTAAAGCACAGGTTTATAAAGTAGTTTATTGTATTAGTAATAAATAATACTCCTTAAGCGTCGAGGCTATTACCATGAACATTGCTTTTTTTAGTACTCAAAAGTACGAACTACCTTTTTTTGAACAAAGTACACGCGATCACTGTGATATAAAAATAACGTATTTTGAGCAAGCCCTGAGCGAACAAACAGCTATTTTAGCAAATGGGTTTGATGCCATATGCGTGTTTGTTAACGACACCGTAAACGCCGCTGTTATTGAGCAACTGGCAAGCCAAGGCATAAACACTATTTTGCTGCGTTGTGCAGGGTTTAATAACGTTGATTTACCTGCAGCAAAAGCACATAAATTAAAGGTATTACGCGTACCAGCATACAGCCCAGAAGCAGTAGCTGAGCACTGCATAGCACTTATGCTAACGCTTAGCCGTAAAACCCATAAAGCGTATAACCGCGTTCGCGAAGATAATTTTGATTTAAACGGATTACTCGGTTTTAACTTGCACAATAAAACCGTGGGTATTGTGGGCTGCGGTAAAATTGGCCTTGCGCTGTGTAACATTTTAAATGGCTTTGGCGCTAAAGTATTAGTGTGCGACCCCTACGAACAACCTGGCAATTATACTATTACCGATATAAACACCTTGCTTAGCCAAAGCGATGTGATTTCTTTGCATTGCCCACTTACCGAGCAAACTCATCATTTAATAAATGACGAGGCGTTTAGCAAAATGAAAACCGGCGTTATGCTTATTAATACCTCACGAGGCGCACTGCTTGATAGTAACGCGTGTATTAGCGCGCTTAAAACTAAAAAACTAGGCTACTTGGGGCTCGACGTATACGAGCAAGAGTCGGAGCTATTTTTTAAAAATCATAGCGACGAAATAAACCAAGACGATATATTTTCGCGTTTAGTGAGCTTTAAAAATGTTTTAGTAACGGGGCATCAGGGCTTTTTTACCCAAGAAGCACTCACCGAAATAGCAAATACAACCCTACTTAACGCGCTGGAAGTAAATGAAGGTAAGCCTCTAACTAATGAGGTTTTATAAAGTTCTTGGCTATACCTAAATAACAGGTACAAAAAAAGCGAATAAGGTGAGCCCTATTCGCTTTTTTGTTTAAAAATTCACTTTAAATAGAGCTTAGCCAAACGCGACGTTTGCAAATACCAAGGTCATTAATATTGGGCAAACAAAACGAATATACTGAGCAAACCAGTAATGTACGCCTGTTGTTGCTTGATGTAATTTATTACCACGCTGCCACATCCAACCTACCGTAATAAAGTAAAACAAGCCCATAAGCGGTAATTGGTATTGGGTAAATAGCATAATGACTAAGCCAAATAACCAATCAAAATTTAATATAATGGCGCTTGCACACACAAGTACAACGGCGCTAACTGCCCATGTTGCTTTGGTGCGGCTAACGTTATGGTTTTCGACTAAAAACGCGACCGGAATTTCGGTGGTCGATATAGTTGACGTAACCGATGCGATAGACATTAATACAAAAAACAATAAACCGACTAATAAGCCAATTTCGCCCATAGTGCTAAATAGCGCAGGTAAAATAGCAAAAATAAGTTGCCCTTCGCCAATAAGCTTTCCGCCACTAAATACTTCAACACCGTTGTGCTGCGCAACATAAATAGCAGGAATAATAAGTAACCCCGCTAAAAACGCCACACTGGTATCAAGTAAAGCAACACCTGCGGTGAGCTTTGGTAAATTAGCATCTGGTTGTAAGTACGAGCCGTAAATCATCATACAGCCTACACCTAGTGAGAGCGAAAAGAACGCTTGCCCCATTGCGGCAATAATTAAATTAGGGTCGAGTATTTGGCTAAAATCAGGAATTAAATACGCGGCAAAGCCTTCGCTTGCGCCATCAAGTGTTGCAATATAGGCAATTAAACCAACAAGCAATACGAGCAACAGTGGCATTAAACGGCGCGACCAGGTTTCGATTCCCGATTTAACACCTTTTAAAATAATACTGGCAGTTAAAATAAGCATAAGCGGCGTAAATACAAAATTACGCAGCACTGAGTCGCTATGTAAAAACTCGCTTGCGCCTGTAAACCCAAAAAAGGTTGTTATGGGTTCAATAGCGTACGAGAGCATCCACCCTGCTACTATTGAGTAAAAACTTAGCATAACAACTGCGCCCGCAAGGCCTATATAACCTGCTGCAGCACCAACCTTACGGTTAGTGTTTTGCCATGCATCGCCCAATGCTTTTACCGGGTTAGCTTGTGCTTTGTGACCTAAATAAAGTTCGGTATACAGCGCAGGAAGCGCAAGCAAAAATATAACAATAAAGTAAACCAGTAAAAATGCACCGCCACCATGGTTGGCCGCTTGCGTAGGAAAACCCCAAATATTACCCAAACCCACTGCTGCGCCAGCAGCGGCTAAAACAAAACCAAGTCGGCTTTGAAACCCATCACGCACTTGTGCCATACATCTACAAATCTGTTATTATTTTGATTATTGTGAATTAAACCATATTTCATGCCAGCTGAGTAATAAAATTGTACCCAGCCTTTATTAGTGGCACTAACCGCTCACAATATCAGCGACTTCTTTTGCTTTAGGGCTTTTATGACTGAACACTATTTTAAAAACACCTTGAGTATTACTTCAACTCAATTGGCAAATTTGTCTTTAGCGAGTAACAGTATTTTATTATTTAATGCTAAAACACTTGAGCTTAGTGACTTTAATTTGCCCGATTGCTTAAGCCTATTTGAGTTAACCATTATAAACCGTCGCAAAAGCCCTCAAGCTAAGCAAGAGTATTTAGCGACGCGGTTATTGTTAAAACACCTTATTAAAATAACGCAGCCGCAACATGCGCACGTAGCCCTTAATAAAATGAGTACAGAATTTGACGAGGAAAGCTCAAAGCTGCAAATACATGTGAGTAGTGATGTTATTAATACCTGTATTTCGCATTCGCATGGTTTAGTTGGGGTCGCGCTAAATTTTGATAAAAGCGAGTTTGGTTTTGATATTGAAAAAATAAGCCTAAAGCGCCCGTTTGAAAAGCTCGCTAAGCATTTTTATCATCAAGATGAAATTTCACTTATTACCGAGCCCACTAATACCCAAGCCCAAGCAGATACGTTTTTTAGAATTTGGACATTAAAAGAGTCACTTGCTAAAGCCACCAGCCGCCCTATTGCAAAACTACTTAGCCCCAATGTGTTTGACGAATTAAATAGTGCAAAGCTGAGTGCTAGCAGTAATCGCGTTACTGTAGTTGATAGCAGTGACAGCAATGTTTGTTTTGATGTAAGTGTGGTGCATAAAAAAAGCACCGACTGGCGATGCTTTTTATTGACCGACTTTGTTAAGTAATTTTGTTAAGTAACTTTATTAACTGATTTTACTAGGTAACTTTAATAAATCGCTTTCCTGAATAACCGCTTCTTAATAGTAAAATTATTTAAGCAGCAAAATCGTTTTCTAATAAACGGCTATGAATAGACTGTACTACGTTATCTGACTCAGTTTGCTCTACTAAAAAGCACAGGTTGTGCTTACTAGCACCGTGGCAAATTAGTCGAATGTTAAAGTCTTTTAGTACACTCATTAAGTTCATTTCGTGTTGGCGTAATTGAATCTCAGAGCCAATAAGTGCCACCAATGTTAGGTTGTTTTCTACCGAAACATGGCAAAATTCTGCAAGCTTATCTAGGCATTCTTGATCGAGCTCTGGGCGCGAGGCGTTTTGCGCGTTATCAAGGGTTATAGCTACGCTGATTTCTGATGTGGTTACCAAATCGACCGATATATTGTATTCACTTAATAGTGTAAATACGCGTGCTAAAAAGCCGCTTGCTAGTAGCATTTCTGGGCTTTTAAGCGTAAGCAATATTTGGTTTTTACGTTGCGTTACTGCGCGTATACCTGGTTGCTGCGACTTTTCGCGCTCAATCCACGTACCGCCACGCTCAGGCTCGCGACTAGAACCCACAAATACGTTAATGTGACTACGGCTTGCTGGTAAAATAGTTGCTGGGTGTAATACTTTTGCGCCAAAGGTCGCCATTTCGGCGGCTTCGTCAAAACTTAAACGTGCAATAGGCGTCGCTTTTGCGCACAAACGCGGGTCGGTGCTAAAAATGCCCACTACGTCGGTCCAAATATGCACACTTTTAGCATTAATTGCTTCAGCTAAAAGTGCAGCGCTGTAGTCTGAACCACCACGTCCAAGCGTTGTTGTTTGGCCATATTCGTCGCTGCCAACAAAGCCCTGAGTCACAATTACTTGAGTGTCTAATAACGGGATTAAATGTTCTTTAGCGGCTTGCGCTGTGGCTGCAACATTGGGCGTTGCTTTGCTAAATTGGCTGTCGGTTTTAAGCACCTTGCGTACATCAAATCGATCGGCGTTTAAGCCATTTAAACGCAGCACCTGAGCAAACAAATACGACGATAAACGCTCACCAAAGCTAAGTAGCTCATCGTGTTGTTTATCGGTTATTAGTGACTCTTGAGCCAATGTTTGAAATGCTTTTAGAGTTTCGTTAAAGCCAACTGCTAAATCGGCATCAAGCGATAACTCATCTAAAATAGTTTGTTGAATAGCAAGCACACCGTTTATGTGCTCTTGGCGCTCACTTGAGGTAATACTTGATTTACACAGTGCAACTAAGTGGTTAGTTACGCCGGCGCTAGCGCTCACGGCAACAATACGTACGCTTTTATCTGCAACAATAATTTCGCTACAGCGACTCATCGCTTCAAAATTTGCAACACTTGTTCCGCCAAATTTGGCAACGATGTAATCTGACTTTGCGCTTAACTCTGTTTGAGGCACTGTTTGTGGCGCTGATTGGGTAGTCATTTAGTCTCCTTTCGCGATATCCAAATCGCAATAAAACAAGAAGAACTTGGCAAAGGAATGCTTGAAGATAAGTCCACTGCCAGAAGCTCTCCACCTATATTGGTGACAGTTTTGAGGATTCAGCCCCATAAACCGAAAAATAATGACGACGTACCATTATTTTCCTCGGCGAGTACTTCCCTCCTTAATGATCATCGGCTTTCGTCGCCTAACATTAAGTACCTAAGTATCGCACCTCTTCTGAATGCTTTATTAACCAGTGGCTAATAAAACAAAACCCCACTAAGTAGCGGGGCTTTGAAAGTTATCGTTTAGACGTCTAGCTGTCAAGCATTTAATAATTTATGAGTTAAATAAAACTGCCCATGTAATAAGAGCCTGCATATCCAACCGTGTAACAAATTAATAAATGCAGCGATAAACGCAAGTAGCTCATAAAGGTAAGCGCTTTAACTTTACTCATGGCAATAATACCCGCAGCAGAGCCAATGATAAGCATTGAACCGCCCACGCCCGTTGCATAAGTAAACGACAACCAATGTTGTTGACTCATTACTATATCGGCTTTTAATAATGCAGCAGTAAGTGGTACGTTATCGACCCCTGCTGATAATATGCCCATTAAGTAGTTTGCGTACTCTGGCGCCATTACCGTGTATAGGTCGGTAAATTTACTCAACATGCCAATTTCTTTTAATGCACCTACAAGTAAAAGTACACCTACAAAAAACAATAATGTGTCGTATTCTATATCGCGAACAAAATCGATTATGTCTTTGTTAATGTCTTTTTTACGCATTAAAAATTGCGCCACTAAAAACATAACTGATAAGCCAAACAAAAAGGTGAGTAAAGGCGGTACGCTGTAAATTACGCTAAGCGTAAGTGTGCTCACTACGGTAGATAAAAATATAACAGCAATGGTAATGTCGGTTTTTTCAATGCGGGTTTTACCCGCACCGGCAAATTCAACTCGCCCTTTCATACCGATAGACAGTAGCGCAGCTAACAGCATAACGCTTGCAAGTGCTGGCGCTATAAGCAGCAATAAATGAGCTATGGTTACTTTGCCATCTAAAAATATCATCAGTGTGGTTACGTCACCGGTTATTAACGATACCCCGCCTGAGTTAACCCCAAACACAATAAGCGTGGCGTATTTAATGAGTTTTTTAGGTTCAAGTTTTAACGACATAACAACCGCAAGCGATATAAGCGTGGCTGTTACGTTGTCTGAAATCGACGAAAACAAGAATGCAAAACCACCCACCAAAAACATCAGCTTTTTTTCGCTAATACTTTTTGGCATAACACGGTGCACAATATTTTCTATAAACCCCTTTGAATTTAAATACGCGACAAAGGTCATTGCAGCCATTAAAAATAACCATAGAGAGGCAATTTCTAAAATATTTTCGTTTAGGAGGTGTTGAATCGTATCGGGGCTTTGCCCGTGAAGAGGGTATATAAAAAGAAGAATCCAGCAAAGCGTACCAAAAAACAGCGTGGTTTTAGCTTTATTAACATGGATTATATCTTCTATAACGATCAGTAAAAATGCAATCGCTATCAGGGTTAGAATAATCGAGGAAACCATGGTAGTTAAACAACCTTTGATATAGTTTTAAAGAACACACAAATAACGTTCCATTTCATGTGCCTATTTTCGGCGCGAATTTTAGCACTGCCTCTATGCAAAAACTATTATTAAATGGTCTTAAAAACGAATACTATATACAGACAAGGTTAATTAAAAATACGTAATAATGAGTATGAACAGAATACTCAATAATAAAATACTAGGATGTTGTAACCTCTTATGATCCCAGCTAAAAAGCTACTAAACACCATAACCGAACATTGGGGTGTATTAGAGCTATTATTTAAACGTTTTAAAATGGCTGACTTTAGCCTGAAAGACGTACAAAACGCCATTAAACAAAAACAGCCTACATGGTCAAACGAGCGTATTTATAAAGAAACAAATCGTTTGTTAAACCAAGATATTTTAATTCCACTGGCTAAATCATCGCAGCTTGAAATAAATCGTGCCATTGCCGACTTTGCTACGTTTTTACTGCAAGAAGAACATTTAGGCTTAGCGCAAGAAATTAGCGTATTAGTCGACGACCTTGCACGTTTAGGTAATCGCCTAGATAACGCTGGCGAAATAGAAGACTTTGACGATTTACGCCGCTATAGCCGTATTATGGATGATCGGGTGCGTAAAATAATGAAGCTCTATGCGCACAACGAAAACGCCATTTTAAATATTGTTGAACAAGCTAAATCTAATAATGCGGTGCAATCGCTGCAAAAGCGTTATAAAGCGGTAATAGAAGCCTTTGACGAATACATAGAGCCAATGCTTGAAATGGTTGATATTCGTGGTGAGTTTCATGCATGTTTTACCCTCATTGAAGAGCAAATAAGTAAACAAATACTGCACATTGAGCGCTCAGGTAAAGCCTACAACGACAAACGCATGCTGGAGCAATTACGTACACGCATACTCGAAATGCATTTAGTGGGTAGAGAAAGCTTACGTAAAAGTGCCGATATGCTTATGCCGCTGCGCGAAGAGTTACGCCGTAATAACTTAATTACTCGCCAAGCAGCCAAAGTACTTGGGCTTGTGCGTAAAAATGGCGTAGACAACATGTTAAGTGCTGTGCAGCCACATTTTGTAAGCGACGCACAGCGATATTCGCTTGGTCAGCAACGCCATATTGTGGCTTACATGGCAAGCTTGGTTGAATTTGAACACGAAGAATACCAATTGCCTGACCAGCAAGACGTGCCTGCATTTGTTACGCCTAATATTCCTGACTACAACGATGTTAAAACCAGCTTTGCTAAGCGCTTTAATAAAAAACGCAAAAAACCGCAGCCCTTGCTGCAATTTTTAGACGAAAGCTACCCAGATCTCGATGCCGACGAAATGCTATTTTTGTATCAAAAATTAGTCAGCGACAGCGATATTAAAATAATTCAAAGCGATGAAAAAGCCCGCGTAAAAATTGCCGGTCAGCACTTTTCTTTATATCCATTTAATTCAGAGCCTCAGCCAGATTCAAAGGCAGGTAAATAAACCATGACACACATAAACTTAGACGAGCTAACCCATCTACAAACCATTAATAAAAAATTAGTAGCGGGTTATCACATTTGCGAGCAAGACAACGTAATGTGGCAAGAGCTTGACCAACACATAGAAGACTACACCGCCCTATTTACAGCCCTAGGTAACGATTTAAAACGCGACAGCCGTGGATTTTATTATTTTGGTAGCGACGAAAGCACACCAAATATGGGCAAGATATCTCGCGCTATCGCGCTCACTATTTACATTTTAATTGAACACTACGCCAATACGGGTAAAGACCCAATGCGCGCATTGTTTGACGACGTAAACGATTTAGAGCTTATGCAAACGCTGGTGCAAATTAACAAACACTTGTTTGATCAGCTTGAGATATTTTCGGGATCTGATTTACGTAAAGATGTTTACCTGCGCATGGTGCGCTTAGGTTTAGCCCGCGAAGTAGAAGGCGGCTTTATGCTACAAGCGCCAATTCACCGCTACATAGATGCACTCATGGAAGTAAACGAAGAAACCTATATTACAGAGGACGAGGAATGAAAAATCTATACGGACTAAGTAAACTCGCCCTACTTAACACCGCAGGCTATGCAAAATGTGTGATCCCGCTTGATAAAAGCAGCTCTATTTGCGCGCCCAATAACACAGGTAAAAGCTCGGTTATTAACGCCCTGCAGTTTCCGCTTATTAACGATTTACGCTTAACAGAATGGGACGGACACGATTTAGATGAAACCCGAAAGTTTTATTTTTCATCCGATCAGTCGTACATTTTACTAGAAGCTAACTTGCCTCATGGCTCGGTAGTAATAGGCGTTGCGGGACTTGGTAAAATTGCCGGTTACGCGCATCAGTACTTTTGTTATCAAGGAAAGCTTGATTTAGAGCAGTACACGCAAGGTAAAACTATTATTAAATTTACCAAGCTGTTCAACCATTTAAAATCGCTTAATTACAATCCTATTGAGCTTAAAGCACAAGAGCTCAACGCGCTATTGACTGGCGGCGCAACGCCTTTTGACGGCGACATAAACCTAAAAATGATCCCGCTTAATAATGTGCAAGACTCTTCTATTTATAAAGAAATATTTAGACG
This sequence comes from Pseudoalteromonas sp. SWYJZ19, assembly GCF_015864375.1. Classification (NCBI taxonomy): domain Bacteria; kingdom Pseudomonadati; phylum Pseudomonadota; class Gammaproteobacteria; order Alteromonadales; family Pseudoalteromonadaceae; genus Pseudoalteromonas; species Pseudoalteromonas sp. SWYJZ19. The sequence goes on along the minus strand of NZ_JADYXI010000016.1, from coordinate 53,449 downwards.
TATTCTTAACTTACACAAATTAGGCGCAAGCGACGTAAAACGCTTTATGCTACGCGTGTTTGAACGCCATATGTCGAACTCTAAGGTCGACTTTTATGAAGTATGGCGCCGCTCGTTTGATAAAGTAAATCGCTCAAAACGCGAACTAAAAGCCCTTGAGTCAATGCAAGAGCCAATAGCCGCGCTTGAATCAATGCTTGAAAACCAAACCGTGCTTAAAGGTAAATTAGCGGCGTATGCACCTAAAATTGACCAAGCACTGATTGATTTTAATACTTATCAAGAGTCGCAACTTAATGAGCTGGGTATAGCGCTTGAAGATATAGAGCACGAAAAACACGAGTTTGAGCAAAAGCAAAGCCTATACGTACAGCAATCGCGCGACATAGAGCGCAGACAAACACAAATTGAGCAGTGGTTTTTAGATTACGATGCGCTTAAAAGCGAATTTGAACTGGTAAATAAAGCCACCCTTAAAACCAGCCTGACTCAGTTAAAGCAAGATTACGAGTCGCTTTCGCACTCTATAACCAGCGCACAAGGGCAAAGCCTACACACGCTTGACTACCGCATTAGCGAAACACAAAAACAAATTAAGAGCTTAAAGCTGCAACTTAAAAACCTTGAGTTTAATTTGTTTACCCGTATGCGCGAAGATCTCTCGTTAAAAGAAGTAGAAGAAATATCGCGGATTTTAAACCCTGATATTCTCTCATTTGCGACCACCACTAATGGCGATATAACCATTGATGACGAAGATGCGTTTGGTGAATTTTTATCGCTACTTAGCGAAAACGTTAAAGGCGGTGTACTAACTCTGCCAGGTGCGAGCATTAAGCTTAAAAAGCTCTCGCCTGTGCAAATGCAAAGCGGCGAAAACAAAGAGCAATTAACCGCTCAGCTCAGTGCACTTGAGCATTCACTTAAAGAATTTAAACAACAACGCGATGTTGCAGCAAACGTTGCCGACAAGCAAAAAGAAAAAGACGCGCTATACGATGAACTAATGAGCGCTGAGAGCGCCCTAAAACGCTTAGAACAGTTTGATATAATGCAGCAGTCGGTTGAAGCGCAAGCCATGCTAAAAGAGCAGTTATTAGCTGAGCGCGAACAAGTTGACGACTACCTGCAAGATATTCAAAAAAATAGTGGCTCAATTGCTGACAGACGCTCGTTAATTAAATCTAAACAAGAGCAAATTAATCGCCAAACTGAGCGCTTACGCCAAGTTAAGAGCGAGCGAATTGATCACACTCTTGATTTATACAGCGGTAAAGTAACCCCGTACATGATTGATATTACAGTCGACTTTGATAACTTAAGCGACCTTGTTCATCATTTTAATAAAGACTGCCAAGAGCTGCGTAATTTTGACATAAACGTACGCAACACTTATTTGCATGTATATAACGCGGGTATTACTAAATTCGACAACGAAAACGACGAATACACTAAATACCAAAAGCTAATAAGCGCGTTTCATAACATTGATAACGAACGCGATGCTGTTGAGCGCCAAGCACGCGTTGCACTTACAGAAGTGGCCGCGACTATAAAAGGCTTGCGGGAAGATTTAGACCGACTTCGCCGGGAAATGAACAGCTTTAATAAAGGCATAAGCCAGCACCGTATTTCAAACCTGCAAGCGTTTAAAATTAACGTCATACCGCGCAAAATGCTGGTTGATAGTATAGATACCATTATCAGCACGTCGCACCAGTTTGAACAAGGCGACACGCTTGATTTACTGAGCCAAGAACCGTACAGCGAAAGCGCAGTAAACGAAGCGAAAGATCACTTAATTAAACTCGCTTCAGATAAAGCAGGTTTAACGCTTACAGATTTATTTGATATTCGATTTGAAGTGGTTAACCGCGCAGGTGAAACCGAACACTTTGAAAAAATAGATTCAGCAGGCTCAAACGGCACACGTATTACTATTAAGTTATTGTGTGGCATGTTGTTTATTCGTTACTTATTGAGTGACCAAGAACAAAACCTATACCGTATACCTATTTATATAGATGAAGCGGCCGACATTGACCCACAAAACCAAAAAGCAATTATAGAAACCGCACTAAGCTTTGGTTTTGTGCCTATATTTGCCTCAGTTAAGCCGCAAATAAGTTGTGACTATATTGTGCCTATTCGCTCAGTAAAAGACGGTGCACAAAACTGGGTGGATGAAAAAGATTGGATTGAAGTTGAACATTAAAGATTTACTGATGACTAATTAACAGAGGTTAATTAGTCGTTCAGCCCTAACAATTAGACTAATATTTAGGACGTTTAAATAATACACATTTAAACTATGTGTGTTATTTTAAATTAATGCATTTTATTGGAGCAAACGTAATGAAAAATATACTTATTGTTGCAGCGCTAGCACTACTTACAGCCTGTACACAAACCCCTGATTGGGATTACGATAAATCAGCCAACTTTAGTAATTTTAAAACATTTGCTTGGGTAGAAAACGCGAGCTTAACTAAAGACACAAGCAACTATCAAATTAATGGCCTAATGGAAAAACGTGTTCGCACTGCCGTTAACGCAGAGCTGAGCCAAACACTAGGTATGAGCTTAGTTGATGCAGCACAAGCTGATGTACTTGTTAACTATCATGCATCGGTAGATAAAGAGCTTGAAGTAGATACATTTAATGTAAACTACCGCCCGCATTGGGGTTATTGGGGTACTGGTTTTCAACGTGATACAACTGCGCGTGAATACGAAGTGGGTACACTCATTATTGATATTGTAGACCGCGAATCAAACCAGCTAGTATGGCGCGGCGCGAAAGAAGGTCGATTAAAGAAAAATCAATCGCCAGAACAACGTGAAGCATCAATTAATAAAACAGTGAGCGAAATTTTAAGTAACTTCCCGCCGCAAAAGCAGCAGTAAGTTTTAGCTCGTTTTTAAAAAGCTCACGTTATGTGAGCTTTTTTGTGGGTCTTTGTTTTTGGGACTTTTAAAATAAAGTAATTACGAGCTACGCTCGTCACGTCAGCAAGCTGCACGTCTACAAAAAACACCGTGTTAAACTTTACCGGTAGGCGCTAAGCTTGCTTGCGCAAGAAGCGCAGCTTCTAATTACTTATCTGTATGCGCTTACTCCAATCTAAATTACGAGCTACGCTCGCCACGTCAGCAAGCTGCACGTCTACAAAAAAACACTGTGTTAAATTTTACCGGTAGGCGCTAAGCTTGCTTGCGCGAGAAGCGCAGCTTCTAATTACTTATCTGTATGCGCTCACTCCAATCTAAATTACGAGCTGCGCTCGTCACGTCAGCAAGCTGCACGTCTACAAAAAACACCGTGTTAAATTTACGATTTATACTTATGCAATAACTCAAGCGGTATATGGCAATAATCATCAGGGTGATTAGTTAAGCGGTCTTGATGCTCAGGATCGCTTGGCACGTAGTTAGTTAGCAGCTCTACCCCTACCACAATTTTATCGGCATCACTTCGCTGCCTTATATAATTGCTAGCGACCTTTAAATAATCTTGGCTTTTGCTATAAATGGCAGTTCGGTATTTGGGGCCTACATCGTCGCCTTGCTTATTAATGCTGTATGGGTCGATAATTTCAAAAAAGTAGTCAAAAAGCATATTAAGGCTAACAACTTCAGAATCAAACGTGACTTTTACGCACTCTGCATAACCATCGTACTCACCTTGCGTATCGGTACTTGTGCCATTGGCACGTCCAGCTTCAGTGTTAATTACACCCGGTAAATGCTTTATAAATTCTTGCACACCCCATAGGCAGCCGCCTGCAAAGTAAATTGTGTTTAGCTGTTCTTTATTAATCATAGATTTTACCAAATTAGTTAACGTTGCGAATGAGTATCAAATGCAGTTTTTAAGATATTAATGTACAATCGCGCTCAAAATCGCAGTTGTTCAATTTAGCTATTTTATCACGCCTTAAAAATGTGTTTAGCGTTTAATTGTTACCGTAACTGCATATAAAAAGATGAGACACACAACATGAAACGTATCCCCCACTTTATACTTCCTGCAATGCTATGCAGCGTGAGCAGTTTTGCTTACGGCGAAGCTGTAACTAACAAAACTGAAGAATCATCAGCAATCGAACAAATAACCGTTGAGGCATCGCCCACTGCAAATAAACTCCCTGTAGGTACATTTGACTCTCCAATATCTAATTTAGAGTACGACCCGCGTGTTGATTTGCAATCACGTAATATGGCTGAAGCGCAGGCTGATGTAACTATACGCGGCGGTATTTTTGAAAATACCGGCTTTAGAGTTGGTAGTGCTACTTTACTTGACCCACAGTCTGGTCATTACTTTGCTGAAATTCCTATTGCACCGCAAATGCTTACCGGCCCCGCTATTTTAACAGGTGCCGATAACGCGCTTTACGGTATGAATAGCTCTGTGGGCACAGTATCGTTTGGTTGGAAGCCAATTGTTACCGGTGGCAGCATATCGCTTGGTACTGGCACTAATGACTTTAATTTACAAAGCATTCATGGCGCAAAAAGTACTAAGTTAGATAGCTTAAATAACTACACGCTTGGTTTTGAGGGGGAGTATTCTCATTCGCAAAGTGATGGAACAATAGATTTTGGCGATCACGATTTTACGCGTACAGCTGGTCGTGTTCAATTATTAGGCTCGCAATCTCAAACAGATTTATTTTTTGGTGCTCAAGATAAGTTTTTTGGTTGGCCAAATTTATACACCCCATTTGGTGTTAACGAAACCGAAGACCTAGAAACGCGCTTATTAATGCTAAACCACAAGCAAAATTATGCGCAGGATAGTAATTTTGAAGTGTCGGCTTATTACCGTAAGCACAACGATCACTATATTTACTCTCGCGAAAACCCCAACTCATTTGAGGCATTTCACAAAAGTGAAGTTAAGTCGTTAGGGTTATCAGGGCGTCATGCTCAAAGTGATGTATTTGCTGTAAATTACTCAATGCAGTTTATTGACGATTCAATTGAATCGACCACGCTTGAAAATAATTTCACCTCGCGTAACTATTATAAAGTGAGTGTATTGCCAGAATATAAAATGGCACTTGAGGGTAATAAACAACTTACATTTCGCTTAGGTGCTGCGTTTGACGATACAAATAGAGACGACTCTGAACTGTCACTTATTGGTGATGTAACGCTCAATACACAAAACAGTAACGGTTTTGATCGCACAGTTTATTTGTCGTACGCGCAGGCGAGCCAAGTAGCGGGTTATACCGCCATTGGCGGCAGTGATTCAGGTGGTTTATTTAGAAGTAATTACACCCTTGAGCGCGAAACGACTAAAAGCCTAGAGCTAGGTTTATTAGTTGATGAGCAAACTTGGCAACTTAATTCGGCTATTTTTTATCGTAAAGATGACAACTTAACCGATTGGACGTTTAATTTTGACTCAAGCTCTGCGCGATTTGCAAACCCTGTAGATATAAATACAACGGGCATTGAGTTCTTAGCAACTAAACACTTTGAAACAACCGAAATTGTAGCGAGTTACACCTACCTTCATAAATCAGAAAATTACGGTGCGGCAGATATTGATGCTAGTTTTTACGCATTAAACTTTCCTGATCACCGCCTAACACTCGGCGCAGTTTGGAATCCTACTGATATATTGCAGTTTAGAATAGATAACGAGTGGCGCAAACAGCACGAAAATGCGCTGCGCGGTAGTGACGACGATGCTTTATTTACCCATTTAACGTTAAAAATTACGCCGCCAATGCTAAAAAACTTATTTATTACTTTAGCAGCAGATAACTTATTGGGTGAATCGTTTGAAGAGATACCTGGTACACCAGGGCGAGGTGAGCAATATACGTTAAGCGCAACGTATCGTTGGTAGAATTGAGCTATCACATTCAAAGACCTGTTTATTTAAAACAGGTCTTTGAATAAATATTTAGCAAAGAATAAACGACATACTAAATATTAAGAGCTTTGATTACTCAGCTTATATTGAACCAGAACGACATTGTCTTTTTCTTAGCTCATTATCAATTTGTAAAGGGCGACTAAGCTCATCTGTAAGAACCTGCGAAACAACCGTACCGGTTTCAACTTCTTGTATCCAGATTGATATTTTATCCCCTTCCCTTTTTCTATTTAGCATGTAGCTTTTATCAGAATCTAAATTAACGTTAAAATTAACAAAAGCTTCTTTTTGACTATTTAAAACATCAGGGTTTGAAACACTCGCCTTTACCCATAAATCATGCTCACCACTGATATACTGCTTTGGTTCAGCCCATTGTGTAGGTTTTTTGTTAAAGCACATCAAGTGGACATATTCTAGATCTACTCCCTGCTCTCTTTTAAAGTTTTCGAGTCTAAAGTGGCCTTCTTTAATATCGGTTTTAATGGGTAAGTTTGAACAACCTAATAAAGTCACACCTAATGTAAATGCTGTAAGTAAATTTTTCATTTTTCTTTCCTTTTAAAAATTAAGATTGAACGAAATCACCTATAAATGAGATTTATAAAAAGTATCTTACAATTTCCTATATTAGCAACAAAATTAAATATGTCTAATATTTCGCCATTAAATAAATTAACGACTGCTTTTAATAACCTTATGAAGATTTTTATTAATAATATATTGTAAATAGATGTGTATTAAAAACGAGGATTAAGTTAGCTCTTCAAGCTCTGTAATAAGCGCTAGAGCTTGTGCATTTGTTGACCCGCACACATCAAGCGTGGCGCTAAAATCACTACATACTTTAGGTCGGCTTGAATCACCAAATAACTTACATAAATTACGTTCATCTAGCTGAATACAGCGCTCTCCGGCCTTTTTACCGTTTGGCATTCCTGGTATTGGGGAGCTAATACTTGGCGCAATACAGCATGCACCGCAGCCTAATCTGCAAGTCATTGATTCTGTTTTCATAATATCCTCTGTATAAAAAACACTTACTTTTATTCCTTTTTAAGAACGTAATTAGCCACACGCTAAGTTGCAATACACATATGTAATGCTTTGTTACATCTTAAAACGCCTTGTAAACACTTTATTGCGTATTATTGCTCTGTCACCACCAATTATGAAGGAATGCCTTGTGGCTACTACAAAACAAATAATACTCCCAATTGCAGTTTTAGCAGGCGGTATTGCTTTAGCTTTCGCCTTTATGGCCATGAAAAAGCCACCAGAAGAAAAGCCTGAGCAAGACATTCGACCTTTAGTTGCGACCCAAAGCATACTCTTAGATTCTATAACGCTCGATGTTAAATCGTACGGCATAGTAAAACCAAAAGATCGTACCGAATTAATAGCACAAGTAAGTGGGCAAGTTATTTTGGTGTCAGATCAATTTGTTGAAGGCGCGTTTGTAAAGCAAGGCGATATTTTAGCACGAATTGATGCAAATGATTACGAGGCTGACTTTATCGAAGCGCAAGCAGGTTTAGCTCAAGCAAGCTCAGCACTTGAAATAGAACGCGCACAAGCGCATGTAGCGAAAGCAGAATGGGAACGTATTAAATCCGACTCTAGCGATGCTATTGCATCAGAGCTTTATTTACGTAAACCACAACTGGCCGAAAAGCTCGCGCGTTACCGCTCTGCTCAAGCAAGTGTTAAACGTGCAAGCCGCAACCTTGAACGTACTTATATTAAAGCCCCGTACGATGCCATTATTAACGAGCGCACAATTAGCTTAGGTTCAGTAGTAAACCCAGGTAATAGTTTTGGTGCATTGAGTGCAACCTCAGTTGCAGAGGTACGTTTACCCGTTGCCGACCAAGAACTGCAATATTTAAAAAATGGCGGCGTAGGCTCAAATGTTACATTTAACGCAGAATACGCGGGTAAGCAAACAATGTGGCAAGCCAAAGTAATTCGCACCGAAGGTGTGGTTGATCAAACAAGCCGCATGAGCTATTTGGTAGCACAACTGGCAACACCTTACGGCGATAAAACGCGCCCTCTTCGTTTTGGTTCGTACATTAATGCTACCATTGAAGGTCGCCCGCTTGATAACGCAATTATTGTTGCGCACCACTTAGTTAAAGATAATAAAATTGTAATTTTAAATGACGATTTAACATTATCGTTTAAAACTCTCAATATTATACGCGAACAAAACGGCATGATTATAGCCAGCCAAGGGCTAAAAAATGGCGAGCAAATTGTTACCTCAGCGCTTGAGTATCCAACTGAAGGTATGGCAGTAAAAGTTGAAGATATTGCGCCTGATAAAACTGATGTAACTCAACTTGCGCTGAAAGAGGAATAATCATGAACACTCGTGAAACAGGGTTAATAGCATGGTTTGCCCGAAATCCCGTTGCTGCCAACCTACTAATGATATTTATATTAGTGGGCGGTCTTTTAATGGCGATGACCATTCGCAAACAAATGTTCCCACAATTTGAAAGCAACTGGATAAGCGTACAAGCAGTTTATCCTGGGGCTGCCCCGCAAGAGGTTGAAGAAGGAATTACGATTAAAGTTGAAGAAAACCTTGAAGGTCTTGAAGGCATTAAACGCCTAATTACCTACTCTAATCGTGGTTTTTCTCAAGCGTGGATTGAAATAGAAGAGCAATACAATCCACAAGAAGTACTTGATGAAATTAAAGTACAAGTTGATTCAATAAATACCTTTCCTGCAGGAATGGAACGCCCTGTTGTTCGCCGTGATAAGTTTGAGCAAGAGGTAATGATACTCGCGCTTTATGGCGACATGAGTAACTACCAGTTAAAAGAGCTTGGCAACGATATAAAAGATGAGTTACAAGCGCTGCCTCACGTTAACCTGGTTAATTTTAACGGCGGTTTAGAGTACGAAATTGGTATAGAAGTCAGCCCAGATAAACTGCGCGAATATGGCTTAACATTTAGAGATATTGCAGGCGCTGTGCAAAGCTTTTCGGCAAATATGTCGGCGGGGCAAATACGCTCTGAAAACGGTTATATTTCGATGCGTGTAGAAAAACAAGCCTACCGTGGCTTTGAGTTTGAAAGGCTCCCACTTATTACCCTTGCTGATGGCGCACAAATTTACTTAGGCGATGTTGCAACTATTAATGATGGCTTTGAAGAAGGCTTACAGTATTCAAAATACAATGGTAAAAATTCACTCTCGTTTGAAGTTAACGCATCAAAAGATCAAGACATTACCGATGTAGCAAAAGTCCTTAAAAGCTACATGGCCACTAAAGAGCCACTTTTACCTGCAGGCGTTAAGCTCTCCCCTATTGTTGATTTAACCTACTACCTTGAAGGTCGACTCGATATGATGGTCGATAACATGATTTGGGGTGGCTTGTTAGTAATGATAGTGCTGGCACTATTTTTACCGCTACGCTTAGCATTTTGGGTAATGATGGGCTTACCGGTTTCGTTTTTAGGCGCCTTTTTGTTTATGCCTATTGGCTTTTTAGACGTAACTATTAACCTAGCCTCTCTTTTTGCCTTTATACTTGTACTCGGGATTGTTGTTGATGACGCCATAGTTGTGGGCGAGTCAGCCAGCGCCGAAATTGAAAAGTACGGCCACACTCTTGATAATGTTGTACGTGGTGTTAAACGTGTTGCGATGCCAGCAACCTTTGGTGTACTAACGACCATTGCGGCATTTTTACCACAAACAATGGCAACAGGCCCTGGCGCTGCTTTTTCTAAGGCAATTGGTGGCGTTATTATTTTATGTTTGATTTTTTCACTCATAGAATCAAAGCTTATTTTACCTGCGCACATTGCAGCAATGAACCCACGTAAACCAAATCCTAAAAATCTATTACACCGCTTACGTATGGTGATTGATAGTGGCTTAAAAGGCTTTGTGAACAACTACTACCTTCCTTTTGTTGGCCGCTGTATTCACTATCGCTATACCGTAATTGTTGGCTTTATGTGTTTGCTTATTGTAAGCGCAGGTATGTTTGCAGGTGGTTTAGTTAAATTTGTACCAAACCCTAAAATACCGCACGACTTTCCGCGTATTGATATAGAAATGAACCTTGCTTCGTCTGAGCAAGCAACGCTTGAAACCGCACGTAAAATAGAAGGCGTTTTGTTAAAGGTCGATCAACAATTACAAGAGCAATACGGTAAACCGATGATCCGCGATTTATCGGTAAGTCTGCGCGGCAGAACGCAAGCAAACATTATGGCCATTTTAGTAGAGCCTGATTTGCGTCCTATCGACACCTTTGCCCTAAGTGCATTATGGCGCGAACAAATGCCCGCTTTACCTGGCGTTAAGACCATGACCATTCAAGACAGTATAATGAATGGCGGTCGAGATGATGGCGACGTTAGCTTTAAACTTGAAGGCAAAAATGCTGACGAACTAAAAGAAGTGGCAGGTAAATTAAAAGCCAAATTACAAACAATCGAAGGTGTTGGCGACGTAAACGACTCAATGCAAAGCGCCACTGACGAAGTACAACTTGATTTAAAACCACTCGCTTACAGCATGGGTTTAACGCTTGCTGATGTCGCATCGCAAGTAAGCTTTAGTTACTACGGCTTAGAAGCGCAGCGAATATTGCGTGAAGGCGAAGAAATTAAAGTCATGATCCGCTACCCAGAAGACGAACGTAACTCAATAAGTGACATTGCAAGTGTGCGTATTATTACACCTACTGGCGCTGAAGTTCCGCTAAGTGAAGTAGCCGAAGTTAAACTAGTTGACGGTGTAAACCGTATTCGCCGCGAAAACTCTAAACGTACTGTAAACGTATGGGCTGCGGTAAATACCGACCAAGCCGAACCCTTTGCTATTGCAGAAGAAATTCGTGATGAATACTTACCTACACTACTTAAAAGCTACCCTGGGGTTACGAGTGATGTAGCTGGGCGCATTCAAGAAGAGATGGACAGCGCCTCAGAGCAGCTTCGTGATTTTGGTATATCAATGATGATTATATTTGCGTTATTAGCGATTCCACTTCGTTCTTACTCGCAGCCACTTATTATTATGTCGGTTATTCCGTTTGGTGTAGTTGGCGCTATGTTTGGGCATATGATTTTAGGTATGACCATGAGTAGCTTATCGATGTTTGGGATTATTGCTGTAGCGGGTGTGGTTGTAAATGACTCCCTCGTTATGGTTGATTTTGTAAACAAAGCACGCGCCGAAGGTGTCGCAACTAAAGACGCTGTAATGCAAGCCGGTGCACGTCGCTTTAGAGCGATACTACTGACTTCAATCACAACCTTTATTGGGGTAATGCCAATTATTTTTGAAACGAGTTTACAAGCTAAAATAGTTATCCCAATGGCCGTATCACTTGCCTTTGGTGTGTTATTTGCCACCGTAATTACACTGATACTTATACCGTGCCAGTACGTTGCGCTAGAAGATGCTAAGCGATTAGTACGTAAAATGCGTGGCAAGCCGCCACTTGTAGATGCCCAACCAGCGCCTACTAATAGCTAAATTAAGTAATATCCCAACCAAAAAAGCTCGGCATACTCTATGCCGAGCTTTTTATTTTTATCTTAAAAATGATATTCACCTATTTCCTTCTATTACTTATTTTTTAGCACATAGACTCCATCAAAAGTCCTAATAATTGAGAGAAATATTGCTCGTTTTTTATCCCTAATACGTTATGGTATTTAAATAATAAATAAACATAATAAAATTAAGGAACAGCCATGAATACCTCGCAATCAGATCACATCCCTCAAGAAGCCTTTGATTGGTATGACGAATACGCACACGGTTTAATGGACCGACGTACGTTTATGAAAAAACTCGGTGGTTTAGCTGCGCTTGGTTTTTCGATGGCTGTACTTACATCAGCGCTATTACCTAATTACGCGCTTGCTGAGCAAGTCTCGTTTAATGATGACGATATTACGGCAACGTACGAAGAATTCGATTCACCAGACGGATATGGTAAGGGCAAGGGATATTTAGCCGTACCTAAAAACGTAGAAGGTAAGCTCCCTGTTGTACTTGTGGTACACGAAAACCGTGGATTAAACCCTTACGTAAAAGATGTAGCAAGGCGCTTAGCTAAGGTAGGCTTTATTGCGTTTGCACCCGATGCGTTATTTCCACTAGGTGGCTATCCTGGTAACGACGATGAGGGTCGTGCTATGCAAAAAACAATGGATCGCGCTAAAATTCAAAACGATTTTGTTGCCGCAGCGCACTTTTTAAAATCGCATGCTAACAGTAACGGTAAGTTAGGCGCTGTCGGTTTTTGTTTTGGTGGCTACATTGTTAATTACTTAGCGGCAGTAGATAGCAACTTACTCAGTGCCGGCGTACCTTTTTACGGCACTCCTGCCAGCGAAAGTTTACGTAAAAATATTAAAGCACCATTAATGATTCAATTAGGCGAGCTAGATAAACGTGTAAACGCGTCGTGGCCACAGTACGAACAAGACTTAAAAGCTAATAATGTTGAATACACTATGCATATGTACAAAGGGGCAAATCATGGATTTCATAACGACTCTACAGGTCGTTATGATAAAGACAATGCCGAGCTTGCATGGCAACGTACCGTTGAGTTTTTTGATAAAAAGTTAAGCTAAGTTAGCGAATAAAAAATAATGCCACCAGCTCTAAGCCGGTGGCATTATTAAAAATACTTAGTTTTTTATCAACTTTAAATTTTTTTGCTACGCATAACTAATAACGACAACAAAACGAGTAAATAAATACTCAAAGAGCCACCGCTACTAGAGCCATCTTTATTTTCGACTTTTGCAATTTTTTCTTCTTTAACACGTGTTTTAAACCTTGCTAGTTCTGCATCTAAATTAGTACTCATATCACTAACCGCTAGATTAAAACCTTCAGCCGACTTTTCAGATAACGTTTCATCAATACCTATTGCTGTTGTTCTTTTTTCAAGTTTACTTATACCTGGTGCTCTAAATAGCATTTTTCTACTTTTAATATCAAAAACAGCTGTATCCACAAAGGTTTGAATTGTATTTTCATTACCTGGAATAACGTACATACCCACTATTGTCCAATAAAGTAAGGCTGCATTATTTTCATAAGATTGCGTAACTTGATCATATGAAACCAGTGCCATTACATCTACATCGTAAAGCCTCCCGACTTGCTCGAGTGTTGCAAAGCCTTCACCTCCTTTTAAATAGGTACTTGGTATAACTTCAATGCGGTCAATGTAATCATATTGTAGAAATGACTTTTTTACTTTTTCGAGTAACTCAACTTGGTTTTGGGTCTCTAACCCGTCTGGCTGCCAGTTTTTAGACGGTACAAATGCAATTCCAACAGTAACAGGGAGTTTTAAAACAGGTATTTCAGGTTTATAGGTAGAGCGACTTTGTTGATCAGGATATAAGAAATCCATTAAGCTACTAGATTGCGTATTTTTACCTGTATTGTTGCTCACAAACGAACTACAAGAAGCCAGTAAGGTCGCCATAAAAATGATTATATATTTATTAAATCTCACATTTATTCCTTTTTATTTTTAATTTAATTCAGTTACGTGCCAAAGCTCACCCGATGGTCCCCATAAGTAAATAACGCTACCCCAAGGTTCTTTTTTTATACCCTCAAAGCGGATATCAAAACCGTTTAGGTTACTAATGAGTTCGTATGCTTCATCTATATTTAACACACAAAGTTGCAGCATTAAGTTTTCAGCAAACGTTTTATTATAATAACGCTGTAAAAAGAACGTACATTCGCCAAAGGCACACACATAAATCATTTGAGGCATCTTCAATCTTAAATCCAAGCGCTTTATAAAAGCGCTGAGATTGTCCATAATTTTTACAGGGAATAAAAATTCTAATATCATCAACTTGCATAACTCTTCCTTAATTAGCTCAGTACGCTTTTATTAATAATTCCTTTATTTACCAACTGTTGCAAAATAGCTTGGGATTTTGCTCTGCATGCATCACGTAGTAAACGCACCGCTGGGGTTATTGACTGCCTACTTGGGCAAATAAGCCAAAGTTCACCATTAACATATTGATAATTTGGCATAACAGTAACTACCCTGTCATTAAGTAAATCGTCAGCTATATCAAGTGCCGACTTTACAGCTAAGCCCTTACCCGCAACGCACCAGCGCCTGACTAAATCGCCATCGTTTGAGGCGCGCCTGCCATCCATTTTAACTTTATATTTTGACTCACCATCACTGAATTCCCACGTATTATTTATAATATCCTGCAACTGATAAAACAAACCTTGATGCGACGCTAAATCATCGGGATGCACAGGGCTTCCATTTTGTAGCAGGTATTCTTCGCTAGCACACAACAAGCGCGGTACGTTACAAATTTTAAAACCATAAACGCTTGCATCATTAGGCGAGCCATAACGAAGCGCTATATCAACTGAGTCACGGTAAAAGTCGATATTGCTATCACTTATATGGGTTCTTAAACTTAGCTTTGGATAAGTGTCCATGAGTTCATCAATCCATGGGATCACCAAGTTACGCCCTAAGTCAGATGAAAGTGCAACACGCAATTCGCCTTCTATTTCGTCGTGTTCACCTTTAAGGTTTTGCTTTGCGAGCTCAAGCACTGCCAAAGCCTGTTCACATTGTGGTATGTAGCGCTCCCCAGCAGCCGACAACCTTAAATGACGTGTGGTACGAACAAACAGCTCGCTACCAAGCGCTGACTCCACGCGTTTAATAGCGGCGCTTGCTGTGGCTGTACGCATATCTAACTTAGCCGCTGCGAGCGTAATACTTCTAAACTCAGCTACTTTTAAAATAAGTTTTAAATCTTCTATGTTCATATTATCTATTTATATTTGATAATGATTCAACGATTATGCGGTTTATCTACATTAAAGCAAGGTCTATTATATATCCATCAGCTAGCCAAAGCATGGCTTGCACCTTATACGTAAACAAATTAGGACATTTATTATGAAAGCCATTGGTTATAAAAAATCTCTTCCTGTTTCTAATCCTGAATCGTTAATTGATGTTGAATTACCACAGCCAGTTGCAACAGGTCGCGACTTATTAATTAAAGTTAAAGCAATTGCAGTTAACCCAGCAGATTACAAAGTGCGTGCATCTATGCCCCCTGCTGATGGTGAAGTAAAAGTTATTGGTTGGGATGCAGTTGGTGAAGTTGTTGCAATCGGCGATGCTGTAACGGCATTTAAACTCGGTGATGCGGTTTATTACGCAGGTGACATTACTCGCCCAGGTAGTAATGCAGAATTTCAATTAGTGGATGAGCGCATTGTAGGATTTAAACCGCAGAGCTTAAACGATGCTGAAGCGGCTGCATTACCCCTTACTGCAATAACAGCGTACGAATTATTATTTGAGCATTTAAACATTGTAAAACAAGCTGCTGATGCAACAACAAAATCAGAAGAGGTTATTTTAGTAACAGGTGCCGCAGGCGGCGTTGGCTCTATTTTTATTCAACTTGCTAAAGCGATTACTGGCGCAACGGTGATTACCACTGCATCGCGCGAAAGCTCTCAAGCATGGGTTAAAAAACTAGGCGCAGATTATGTCGTTGACCATACAAAACCATTACCTGCTCAAATTGACGCATTAAACATTGGCTCGGTAACACATGTAGCAAGCCTGCATAGTACTGATACTTACTTTGAAGCGTATACAGAGGTACTTGCACCATTTGGTAAAATTGCAATGATTGACGATCCTGAGTCATTAGATGTTAGCAAATTAAAAATGAAGAGTTTATCTCTACATTGGGAATTTATGTTTGCCCGCTCAATGTTTAATGCCAAAGATTTAATTGAGCAAAGTAAGTTATTAAATCATGTTGCCGATTTGATTGACCAAGGCTACATTCAAACCACGATTGGTAAAAATTTAGGCACTATAAATGCGGCTAACCTGCGTATTGCACACACAGAACTTGAAGAAGGTCGCTCTATTGGCAAAATAGTGTTGGAAGGTTTTTAATTCTATAAATATTACACGCCTTATTTATACCTGAATTGATTAAAGGCGCCAATGCAATTGGCGTCTCCAGCCAATATTTCGGGGTGGCTTTTGCTGTATTTATATTTATTAAAGAAACTATTACCTAATAATATTTGATAATGATTCAACCATATACCTGTTTATCATATTGTAATAATCCTCTACTATCCGCACATAGCTATATTGATAAGCCTTACGTTACGTAGATATATCGATTGTATTAAGTAAGTAGAGTGATTTAAAAGCACGATATTATTTTTGTAATAAATTTTTAAAAGGGTTTGTTTTTACTAAAACTGACTCAACATAGTAAATACTGGTAAAACACCTACTCAATGGAAAAACTAATGACTCACCCTATTATTAATGACTTAGAAAAGCGCTACACAGCAAAACGTTATGATGCAACGAAACGTGTATCTCAAGACGATTTAGCCGTTATTTACGAAGCTATGCGCCTGTCTCCTTCATCTATTAACTCGCAGCCTTGGAAATTCATCGTAATTGAATCAGATGAGGCTAAAGAGCGTATGCATAGTACATTTGCTAATAAATTTGCATTTAACCAGCCACACATTAAAACAGCTTCGCATATAATATTATTTGCTCACAACCCTAAATATACCCGCGATGATTACGCACAAGTAATTGATGCAGATATTAAAAATGGTCGTACTAAAGCAGAAAATCGCGAACAAGCTTTTGGTGCTTACGCGTTTGTTGATATGAATACTGATGAGCAAGGCGGTAATGAAGAGTGGACTAAAGCACAAACTTACATTGCACTGGGTAACACTATGCATGCAGCTGCACGCTTAGGTGTTGACTCTACTCCAATGGAAGGCGTAGATGCCGAGCTGATTGGCGAAGTTTTTGAAAAAGAACTTGATGGTTACGTATGCGACGTGGCATTAGTACTTGGCTATCACGATAGCGCTGAGGATTATAATGCTAAATTACCTAAATCTCGCTTAGCAAAAGAGCAAGTTATTCAGGTTTTATAAGTAATACGTTATAAACTTAAATGATAACAATATTAAAAAACCACTTATTTAAATAAGTGGTTTTTTGCTTTAAAGCAGTTTAACTTACTTGAAGCTGCGCAGCCTGAATGTATTGCACTAAATCTTCAATAGAAACCACGGTCATATTATGTTTATTAGCATAATCACTCACCTCAGGTAAGCGCGCCATTGAACCATCTGGATTTGTTAGTTCGCAAATTACGCCAAATGGTTTTAAGCCGGCAAGCTGCATTAAATCAACGGATGCTTCGGTATGACCACGACGAACTAATACTCCGCCCGTTTGTGCTTTTAAACCAAATACATGCCCAGGGCGCGATAAATCACTTGGTTTTGCATTATCGGCTGTAGCAGCTTTAATAGTAGTCACTCTATCAGCAGCAGACACGCCTGTTGTAACGCCATGCTTAGCTTCAATAGTGACTGTATAAGCGGTGTTATTTTGACTGGTGTTGTGGGTTACCATTTGCGGTAAGTCGAGCTGTTTAATGCGCTCCTCCCCCATGCATAAGCAAACAATACCGCTGCCTTCGCGGATCATTTCGGCCATTTGAGAAGTCGTTAAATGCTCAGCTGAAAATACAAAGTCGCCTTCATTTTCACGGTTTTCATCATCAACAACAAGTACGCCTTGCCCTTGCTGTAGTGCAGCAATTGCGCTTTGTACGCGGATATGGCTTTCGCCGAATTGAGTAAGTAGAGACTGAATCATCATTATATTCCAAATAAAAAAATAATAGATTCAGGACTGTGAAAGGATCAGTAATATATCGCTTTAAATTTAAAACGATCACTACCAAAATAGCTTAAATAAAATAACAAAAAGCACGCAGCAAAAAGCAGCGCACACTGTTATACCAACGGCATTAAATTAGTAACCTATTATAGCGCTAAAAAATAGCTCACTTAACGCGATACAATGATCGTGTCTTTAATAAAATTGGTATTAGTATAATAAGCCATATTCTCTTTCATCCGGACTGTAACCGTCGGCTCTGGCATCTCACCAGATCTGCTTGACCTTTACTTAACCTAGGTTAAATAAAGCGCTCGCGGGCTCGTCTAAGTTATAAATAACATTAGACATACCGCCGGTGGGGAATTTCGCCCCGCCCTGAGAATGTACTTTTATAGCTAAAGCGCTATAAAAGCGGGCTTATTATACCCTTTAACTTAATTACTTATCAAAGGTAAGTGAATAAACTTCTAACAAAGCTCGGTATTTAATGAGGCTTTGACTACTTTACCTTCATTTATGTCAGCGGTGATTGTACAAGTAGCGCCGTTTACTAAATTTAAGTTAGGTGGAGCATGACCAATATCGGCATCAATAATCACAGGAAATAAACACCCACCTAGTGCAACATCAAGCGCGTGACGGTAATCAAAAGAAGCATCTTGACCTTGAGTGATCACGCTGCGACCAATAATAATACCGTTTATATCGTCAAATATACCTGCTAATTTTAATGAAAGTAAAAACCGTGCAACGGTTGTTGGCGTCAACTCTGAGTTTTCTAGGTATAAAATAAGCCCTTCGGGTGCACTGTGTTTTTTAAATTCATGTAGTGCCAAAAATGGAGAGTCGAGTAATAAGCCGACTGTATCTAAACAGCCACCAAATAAGCGACCCGACATTTCAATAGTGCGTGCATCAAAGTAATTTAAACACTGCCACTGAGTAACTTCTGTGTGTTCAAACAATGCATTTGGGTTTTGTACGTAATCAGGTCTATTTTTTTGATAATGCGATGACGGGGCTTGCTCAAATTTGCTACCTGCTTCATAACTTAGTGTTTCAAATATTTGCAGGCAATAAGGACTTTTTTCGTCAGGATGTAACTGCATAAGATTAGCGCTGTGTAGTGTTGCCCATTGGCATTTTGCCGTGAGTGCGCATGCAATGGTGCTTACATCAGAGAACCCAACTAACCATTTAGGCTTTGCTTCTTTAATTGCATTAAAATCAAGTAGGGGCAGTATTTCCATTGCAAGCTCGCCACCAAATGGAGGCATAATTGCATCTATCTCATCATCTAATAAAAAACCCATTAACTGCTGTGCGTGCGCTTTAGCGTTAAGCTGTCCATGCGGTTTGCTTTGGCGTAAAAACTCTCCTTCAACAACATCATATCCTCGATGTTTTAATCCATTAATAACAATGTCTAACCGTGCATGGTACTTTTCTTTAAGGCCTGATGAAAGTGAACAAATTGCTATTTTTGATCCTACTTTTAAAGGCGCTGGGTAAAGTATATTAGCCATATATTTTCCTTTTTAGAGAATACGTTAATACCAATTACATTAAATCAGCGAGTTATTTGATGCGCTAAATACTCATGTTTTTAATAAATTGATATAAGTACCTACTATACCAACATAGACCATATTTATATAATATGAATACTGTACAAACGCGCCTACCATTAAAGGCTAAATTACAGACATAAAAAAACCGATGTAATTACATCGGTTTTTATTTAAAAACGTTAAAGTGAGTTATGCGTTAAAGATACTCAACTTCAATGATTTCGAACTCAACAATACCTTTTGGCGTTTGAATAGACACTGCGTCGTCCATTTGTTTACCAATTAAGCCACGTGCAATCGGTGAGTTAACAGATATTAAGTTGTTTTTAATATTTGCTTCGTCATCGCCCACAATACGGTATTTTACTTCAGCATCGGTTTCTATATTTACAATAGTTACCGTAGTGCCAAAAATAACTCTACCGGTATTTGGCATTTTAGTTACGTCGATAATTTGAACATTTGAAAGTTTAGCTTCAATTTCTTGAATACGCCCTTCACAAAAACCCTGTTGCTCACGCGCAGCGTGGTATTCAGCGTTTTCTTTTAAGTCACCATGTTCACGTGCAACCGCAATATCACTTACGATTTTAGGACGGGTAACTGTTTTTAATTCGTTAAGCTCTTTACGCAGTAAATCTGCGCCACGAACTGTCATCGGAATTGATTGCATACTTTTCTCACTTAACACCAAGGCCCTAGTTGGCCTTGGCACATTTCCTTAGTTCAATCGCAGATGTAGCTCTTGAACTGACGTCACTTTGCTGCGGTCATCTGCTTTATTAGCAGTACAGTTAGCGAATGCCGCGTTCAAGGTTGTCGTATAGTTGGTTTTATTTTGCAATGCACCACGACGTAACACCTTCGAATCTTCGATCGCTTGGCGACCTTCGGTGGTATTAACGATATAGCTGTACTCTTTATTCTTGATATAATCAAGAATATGCGGGCGGCCTTCATATACTTTGTTTACACGTCGTACTTCAATGCCAGCTTCTTCAAGAGCTTGTGCCGTGCCACCAGTTGCGTCAAGTTCAAAACCTAAGTCGGTCATGATTTTGGCTAATTCAACAATACGTGGCTTATCGCTATTACGAACAGATAATAGCGCGCGACCACCGCGTGGTAAAGTGTTGCTTGCACCTAATTGTGCTTTTGCGAATGCTTCGGCGAAAGTATCACCAACACCCATCACTTCACCTGTTGAACGCATCTCAGGACCACGGATTGGATCCACACCCTGAAACTTAGCAAATGGTAAAACAACTTCTTTAACGCTGTAGTAAGGAGGGATCACTTCTTTAGTAATACCTTGGCTTGCTAAAGACTGACCAGCCATACAACGTGCAGCTACTTTTGCAAGCGCCACACCGGTTGCTTTTGATACAAACGGTACAGTACGTGCAGCACGCGGGTTAACTTCGATTAAGTACACTTTGTCTTCTTTTACTGCAAACTGTGTATTCATCAAGCCAACAACACCAAGTTCAAGCGCCATGTCGGTTACTTGCTTGCGCATTACATCTTGCACTTCTTGTGATAAAGAATGTGCTGGTAATGAACAGGCTGAGTCACCCGAGTGAACACCCGCTTGCTCAATGTGCTCCATAATACCGCCGATAATTACTTGCTCGCCGTCACAAATTGCGTCAACGTCAACTTCAATCGCGTTATCTAAGAAACGGTCCAGTAATACAGGTGCTTCGTTTGATGCTTGTACAGCTTCGGTCATGTAGCGACGTAAATCATCTTCGTCGTATACAATTTCCATTGCACGACCACCTAGTACGTACGACGGGCGTACAACTAATGGAAAGCCAATTTCAACTGATTTAAGTAAGGCTTCTTCGGTTGAAGTTACTGTTGCATTTTCTGGCTGAAGTAAGTTTAAACGCTCAACAAGTTGTTGGAAACGTTCGCGGTCTTCTGCACGGTCAATCGCATCAGGTGAAGTACCAATCACTGGTACACCATTCGCTTCAAGCTCTCGCGCTAGCTTAAGTGGTGTTTGGCCACCGTACTGTACGATAACGCCTTTTGGCTTTTCAACACGTACAATCTCAAGTACGTCTTCAAGTGTAATTGGTTCGAAGTATAAACGATCCGAAGTATCGTAATCAGTAGAAACCGTTTCAGGGTTACAGTTAACCATGATGGTTTCATAGCCGTCTTCGCGAAGCGCAAGCGAGGCATGTACACAACAGTAATCAAACTCAATACCTTGACCGATACGGTTAGGACCGCCACCAATAACCATGATTTTATCACGATCAGTTGGGTTAGCTTCACACTCTTCATCGTAAGTTGAATACATGTAAGCCGTGTCTGAGCTAAATTCAGCTGCACACGTATCAACACGTTTGTATACTGGTACAATATTTAATAAATGACGCTTTTTACGAATTTCAGCTTCAGATACACCTGCAATTTCTGCTATACGCGGATCTGCAAAGCCTTTACGTTTAAGCTTACGTAGGAAGTCAGCATTTAAACCCGCCATGCCTACTTTCGCTATTTTTGCTTCGTCTTTTAAAATGTCTTCTATTTGTACTAAGAACCAACGGTTAACTTTAGTCAGTTCGTAAACATCATCAACGCTCATGCCATGGCGCATTGCATCGGCAATGTACCAAATACGCTCAGCGCCTGGCTCGCGTAGTTCGCGGATGATTTTTTCTTTTGCTTTAGGGTCATCAAGCGCCACTATTGGGTTAAATCCCGTAGCGCCCACTTCAAGACCGCGTAATGCTTTGTGTAATGACTCTTGTTGATTACGACCAATCGCCATTACTTCGCCAACTGATTTCATTTGCGTAGTTAAACGGTCGTTTGCACCGGCAAATTTTTCAAAGTTAAAGCGAGGAATTTTTGTAACAACGTAATCGATTGAAGGCTCAAAAGACGCGGGAGTTTTGCCACCAGTAATGTCGTTTTGAAGCTCGTCAAGCGTATAACCTACTGCTAGTTTTGCTGCAATTTTAGCAATTGGGAAACCCGTTGCTTTTGATGCTAATGCAGATGAACGTGATACACGTGGGTTCATCTCAATGATAACCATACGGCCATCTTCAGGATTAATACCAAACTGCACGTTAGAACCGCCAGTTTCTACACCAATTTCACGTAATACTGCCATAGAGGCGTTACGCATAATTTGGTATTCTTTGTCGGTTAGCGTTTGCGCTGGTGCAACGGTGATTGAATCGCCAGTGTGAACACCCATAGGGTCAAAGTTTTCAATGGTACAAACAATAATACAGTTGTCGTTTTTATCACGTACAACTTCTGTTTCGTACTCTTTCCAACCAATCAGTGATTCATCAATTAGTAATTCGTTCGTTGGCGATAAATCTAAGCCACGTTCACAAATTTCTTCAAACTCTTCTAAGTTATACGCTACACCGCCACCGGTGCCGCCCATAGTAAAAGAAGGCCTGATAATACATGGTAAACCAATGCGCGTTATGATGTCTTTGGCTTCATCCATAGAGTGAGCAATCTCAGCACGAGGACATTCAAGACCAATATTTTTCATTGCTACGTCAAAGCGTTCACGGTTTTCTGCTTTGTCGATTGCATCAGCCGTTGCACCAATTAGTTCAACACCATGTTTAGCCAATACACCGTGCTTGTCTAGTTCAAGCGCACAGTTTAATGCCGTTTGACCACCCATTGTAGGCAGTACTGCATCTGGCTTTTCTTTTTCAATAATTTTTTCTACCACTTCCCAGTGAATTGGTTCGATGTATGTTGCATCGGCCATATCAGGGTCGGTCATGATAGTTGCAGGGTTTGAGTTAACTAATATAACTCTGTAGCCTTCTTCTCTAAGTGCTTTACACGCTTGAGCACCAGAGTAGTCAAATTCACAAGCTTGACCAATTACAATTGGGCCTGCGCCTAAGATAAGAATGCTTTTTATGTCGGTACGTTTTGGCATTATTACTCCAGTTAAATTAGTGTTTACGCGCTTGCATCAAATCGATGAAGTGGTCAAATAATGGGGCTGCATCGTGCGGACCAGGGCTTGCTTCAGGGTGACCCTGGAAGCTAAACGCAGGTTTATCTGTACGATGAATACCTTGAAGCGTTCCGTCAAATAACGATTTGTGCGTGGCACGAAGCGTACTTGGCAGGCTTGACTCTTGCGCTGCAAAACCATGGTTTTGAGCTGTGATCATAACTACATCGCGGTCTAGGTCTTTAACTGGGTGGTTAGCGCCGTGGTGGCCAAATTTCATTTTTTCTGTTTTAGCACCTGAGGCAAGGGCTAATAACTGATGACCTAAACAGATACCAAAAATTGGTGTGTCGGTTTCTAAAAAGGTTTTAATTGCATCAATAGCGTAAGTACATGGCTCAGGATCGCCAGGGCCATTAGATAGGAAGATACCATCAGGGTTTAAAGCCAGTACGTCAGCGGCAGAGGTTTGCGCTGGTACTACTGTAAGTTTACAACCACGGTCTACAAGCATACGTAAAATATTACGCTTTACACCGAAGTCGTAGGTAACAACATGAAACTTTTCATCAGCAGCATCAAGAGTTTTAAATCCTTCGCCTAATGTCCAGCTTGATTCGCGCCACTCAAAATTTTCCTTGGTTGAGACAACTTTTGCTAAATCCATACCTTTTAAGCCTGGGAAGGCTTGCGCGGCTTGTAGCGCTTTACTTTCGTCTAGCTCGTCGCCAGCAATAATACACCCGTTTTGTGCGCCTTTATCACGCAAAATTCGAGTTAACTTTCTGGTGTCGATGTCCGCAATACCTAAAATATTACGTTCTTTTAAGTAATCATCTAACGATTGCTCGTTACGAAAATTACTTGCTAGCAGTGGCAAATCACGGATCACTAGGCCTTTAGCCCAAATTTGATTCGCTTCTTCGTCTTCGCTGTTGGTACCCGTATTACCGATATGTGGGTACGTCAAAGTTACGATTTGTTCCGCGTATGATGGATCAGTCAAAATTTCTTGATAACCAGTCATAGACGTATTGAATACTACTTCACCGACTGACATGCCGTCAGCGCCGATTGCAGTACCGCGAAACACTGTGCCGTCTTCTAGGACTAACAGAGCGGATTTAGTCAAGTTAAACCTCCTAACAGTAAAAAACGGGAGTAAGCAATTGCTTAACACCCCGCCAATACCCAGAGGGATCGTCAAAACTAGATTTTTGTGAGCTTAAATAGTTTTACGCAGTCTTAAATGATGCCGATATAAAACGCTAAACCTTCAATCATTTTTTCTTGCCTAAAACTATTTTTATTCCCACTGAAACCCAGGATTTACTAGCCATTTGGGTATAATTGGAAACACGCATTTAGTAATTTTTGGCAAATTGGCTGCATATTACATGAAGTTGCTATTTAGGTCTAACACTTTTTAGTAAATTGTTACAAACAAGTCACTGTAGGTGAAATTAGACCCAAACAGTTAAAAAAGTAACTAAACTACTTAAGATCTAGCACATCTTGCATATCATAAAGTCCTGCAGGTTTGTTTCTCAACCAGCTTGCAGCCCTTACAGCACCTAGAGCGAACGTCATTCTTGAACTTGCTTTGTGGGTTAATTCAAGCCTTTCGCCCATTGTAGCGAAGTATGCAGTGTGTTCACCTACTATATCGCCCCCTCTTAGTACCGAATAACCAATCTCATTTTGCGATTTAGCTGTTTCCACTTGGCTGCGGTTGTATACAGCAACTTCGTCGTGATCCCAGCCTTTAGCTTGTGCAATTGATTCACCAATGGCGAGTGCTGTGCCTGATGGTGCATCTATTTTATGACGATGATGCGCTTCAAATATTTCGATATCTAAGTCGTCACCAAACTTAGTTGCCGCTGTTTGTACTAGGTTTAATAGTACATTTACGCCAACACTGTAGTTTCGGGCAAATACAATTGGAATATGTTTGGCTGCATCGTGCAGTAGCACCATATCCTCGGTTGTTAAACCCGTTGTACCAATAACCATAGGAATTTTTTGTGCTACAGCGGTTTTTAAATGATTTTTCATACCTGCAGGAAGCGTAAAGTCGATTAAAACATCTACATTATCTATTGTGGTTTCTTCGCTAAAGCTAACACTGTTGTCGGCTGCGCTATTTACTTGATTTACATTAATGCCTAATAACGATGAACTACCACGAACGTATGCACCTGTAAGTTGTGTTTGCTCTTTAATTGTCGCTGCTTCTAATAGAGCTAAGCCCATTCTGCCATTAGCACCAAAAACGCCTATTCGATTTGTAGTCATTGTTTTTACCTAATTTAATTTAAATCCATTTTTTACTAATCTGAGTATATATCCGAAGCATTGCAAATACGCGCTTGGGCATTTTTATGCAGTTGGACAAATATTAATCGCTGAAAATAGCGTTACTTTGTAGATATTATCTAAAAGTCATGCAATAGTCAGGTGACCTTTTAATTTAATAATAATAACAATACCAGTTTACTTTAGCCATCTATACATTTAAACTTCTCTTTCGCGTCGATTTGGTCTTTGGCTTGCGGGCGCTGCGGTCTTCTTAATTAATAAAATAAGAGTGACTCGCTAAATTCAGCTAAAAGAGGAGTTTTTGGCTGTTGTATTACTAAACTGTTTACGAGGAATATGATGCAGCCATCATTTAATAAAAACAAAGCTATACTTTCTTTACTTCCCCTACTGACCTTTGTAGCACTATTTTTAGGCTCTGGTTTGTACTTGCAATCGCAAGGGGTTGATTACGCTTTTTATCAACTTCCTGCTCCCGTAGCTATACTACCCGCCATTATGCTTGCGTTTATTTTAAACAAGGGCACGGTAAACGAATGCGTTGATACTTTTATTAAAGGTGCTGGGCACAATAATATTATAACCATGTGTTTAATCTACCTACTTGCAGGTGCGTTTTCAGCCGTGGCTAGTGCAACCGGTGGTGTTGATGCGGTAGTAAATGCAGGTTTATCACTTATTCCTCCCGCTTTGTTGCTCCCAGGATTATTTTTAATTGCTGCTGTAGTATCTACAGCTATGGGCACCTCCATGGGAACAATTGGTGCTATTGGCCCTATTGCTTATGCGGTGTCTATTAAAACAGGTATAGATCCAGCATTAATGGCAGGTACGATTGTATCAGGCGCTATGTTTGGCGATAACTTATCAATTATTTCAGACACGACTATTGCAGCCACACGTACACAGGGCTGTGAAATGAAAGATAAGTTTAAAGAAAATCTTAAAATTGCAGTCCCTGCTGCAATACTAACTATTGGCTTGTTGTTTTATTTAACACCCGCAGCGCAAGTTGTTGAAACCAAGGATTACGATATTTGGTTAGTACTTCCGTATGCCTTTATTTTAGTGTTAGCAGTTGCTGGCCTAAACGTATTTGTGGTGTTGTTTAGCGGTATTATTTTTGCTGCATTAATGGGCTTTACAGGAAGCTATGAAGGCGCAAGCTTTGTAAAAGATATTTACAAAGGCTTTACCGATATGCAGGAAATATTTTTACTATCAATGTTTATTGGTGGCTTATCTGAATTCATTCGTATTAATGGTGGCCTTGATTACATTGCTCAAAAAATTCAAGCAATTACTAAAATCATTGCAAAATGGCATCGTAAAGTGGCCGACCAATTAGGTATTGCCGCACTCGTTATGACAAGTAATATGTGTATTGCTAATAACACCGTATCTATTATTGTTGCTGGCCCTATTGCTAAAAAGCTTGCCGACGACGGTGAAATAACCGGAAAACGCTCTGCAAGTTTACTTGATATTTTTGCTTGTGTAACGCAAGGCTCACTGCCTTATGGCGCTCAAGCACTATTGTTAGGTGCAACCTTTAAAATTAGTCCGTGGGAAGTATCAACGTCTTCTTATTACTGCTTTATTTTAGCCTTTACTGCAATTGCTATTATTTGTTTACGTCGTAATAAAGCATAATAAATTGATTTAGTGCATGTTGCAGCTTATTAAGTAGGCTGCAACATGTGTTAAATTAGCGATCAACTAATCAATCTCTTCTGCTATAATCTTCGCTTCCGCGTGTCACTAAAATTATAGTTATTAAACAGTTATGAAATTTAAAAAATTACTCCCTTTTATTACCCTTACTTCTCTTGCTTTATCATCATCTGCTTTTGCTGCCAATTGGAGCAGTACAGCAGTACATATAAATAATGGTAGCCAAAAAAATCCATTTTCTAAGCAAGAGTCTGATACTACTGTGTATTCAATCCAACATGCCTCTGGTCATGACTACGGCGATAACTTCTTTTTTATTGATTACAGTAAAGACGATACAACTGATGGCTACCAAGATAGTGACTTTTATGGGGAGTGGTACTCAACCGTTAGCTTGTCTGCCATTACTGGTAAGCAAATTGGCTCTGGCGCATTATTAGATGTTGGCTTAACGGGCGGTATTAACGTTGCTGGTGATGCAAAAGTAATGAAGTATCTACCAGGTGTAAAATTAAGCTGGGATGTACCTGGGTTTAACTTTTTTCAAACTTTAGTAACTGCCTACATTGATGACAGTGAAGGTGTGGCTAAAGGCGGCGCACCTATTGAAACAAATAGCTGGATGCTTGATGTAGCGTTTGAATACCCTTTTACCATTGGCTCGCAAAAGTTTAGCTTTAAAGGCCACGCTGAGTACATTGCTGAGCGTGAAGATGAGTTTGGCAACGATGTAGAAGCTTGGATACTCGCACAGCCTATTTTAGTGTGGGATATGGGCCACTCTCTTCAAATGAAAGAAAACACACTCCTATTGGGTATGGAGCTTCAGTACTGGCACAATAAACTAGGTACTGAAGTCACTGAATCGGTTCCGCAAATACATGTTGAGTGGACTTTTTAAACACCTCGTATCCATTTTAAATAATATGAATTTTAAGCGGAGCTATACTTTTAGCTCCGCTTTTTTGGTTAACCTAAAACATTCAATTGAACAGGTTTAAATACTTAGTTATTGTTGTACTTCTTTTTAAGCCAACTTTTAAGCCAAGCGCTCGCCTTTAATAGGAGTTACTGAATGTCGTCGATTAAAGTTATTTGTTTCTCTACTTTATTAGTACTAACAAACAATGCCTTAGCTGGCCCTTCTCAAGATACATCCGCCCTTTCTTATGATGCACTATTAAGCAATTACGAATACGATTTTAAGGTAAATTACTTTGCACTTGAGTCGCAAAAACAATCATTAAAAATGGCTTATATTTACTTAAAGCCAACTAAAGCCGATATGCCTACAGTTACACTTATGCATGGCAAAAATTTTAACGCCGACTACTGGACTACAACTGCGCAATACCTGCAATCTTTAGGTTATGGGGTATTAATCCCTGATCAAATTGGTTTTGGCAAGTCGTCTAAGCCAACTAATTACCAGTATTCGTTTGCGACGCTTGCTCATCATACTCACGCGTTAATAGATTCACTTAATATTAAAGAGTCGATTGTACTTGGGCACTCTATGGGCGGGATGCTAGCGAGTCGTTTTGTATTAATGTACCCAAACGCCACTAAAAAGCTAATTTTATTAAACCCTATTGGGCTTGAAAACTACTTGCAGTATGTTGATTATAAAGATACTAATTTTTTCTATAAAAACGAGCTTTCAAAAACACCGGAAGGTGTAAAAAAATATCAGCAAAAAAATTACTACGATGGTAAGTGGAATACAACATATTCAGCCTTAACTGACTTTATAACAGGGCAAATACAAGGCCCAGATAAAGAACAAATGGCATGGGTGAATGCAAAAACATACGATATGATTTTCACTCAACCTGTAATAACCGAATTTAAAGATTTAACTGTGCCGGTTAAATTAATTATTGGTACACGCGATAGAACCGGTCCAGGCCGTAACTGGAAAAAAGAGGATGTTGATTACGAGCTTGGTCGATACGATAAGTTAGGTAAACATGCTGCATCACTTATTCCTGACGCACAATTATTCGAACTAGATAACTTAGGGCACCTGCCGCACATTGAAGATTTTGAACGCTTTAAAAATGTATTACAAAAAGCGCTTACAACTAAATAAAGGTGAGTACTGAATACAAAAACCCCTGTAAGTAATTACTCACAGGGGTTTTTATTTAGTAATTAAACTAAATTATACCAATCTGCTTATATATGGGGTCTATTTAACGTTAAGAAAATTACGCTAGAACTAGGCAAAAATTTTTGTATCTAGTTGTTCTAAATAAAAAATTTTTAACGACATTATAGTGCAATTTAATTCGTTAAATTGATCAAAGATTTATGCAGGTTGGTATTACAGCTTACATTGTGGGTTTTTACCCTGTGCTTTAGCTGTACTTTGCTCACTAAGTGCTTTACTCATTTGTGCTTGTAAGTCTTTAATACGACTGCTTGGCGCTGGGTGAGTTGATAAAAACTCAGGTGTTGTACCACTACCTGCTGCACTCATATTTTGCCAAAGGGTTACTGATTCTTGTGGATTAAAGCCTGCTTCAGCCATTAAATCTAAGCCAATTTCATCAGCTTCTGACTCGTGCGAACGGCTAAATGGCAAAACAACACCATACTGTG
Organism: Pseudoalteromonas sp. SWYJZ19; assembly: GCF_015864375.1. Classification (NCBI taxonomy): domain Bacteria; kingdom Pseudomonadati; phylum Pseudomonadota; class Gammaproteobacteria; order Alteromonadales; family Pseudoalteromonadaceae; genus Pseudoalteromonas; species Pseudoalteromonas sp. SWYJZ19. The sequence continues at coordinate 23,639 of NZ_JADYXI010000016.1, read as the reverse complement.
CGCCTAAGCCTAGACCCTGCATAATTTCATTACGGTATTGAATGTTACCCATTTCAAGTGCTGCACTACCAAGTTGCATACCGGTATCTAAAATAGAGCTTTGTGAAACACGTTCATTAGAATGCTCAGCAATTACGTGCCCTACTTCGTGCCCTAGCACTGTTGCTAGTTGGTCTTGATTGGTGGCTATTTTTAATAAGCCTGTATGCACCCCAATGTAACCACCAGGTAGTGCAAATGCATTAGCAGATTCATCTTCAAATACAACTACTTCCCAATTTTGCGACGCGTATTCTTTTGGTAATACAGCCACTACTTTTTCAGCAATGCAATTTACATATGCATTTGTTTTTGCATCTTTATTAATTGGTTGGCTTTTTTTCATATCTGCAAAACTAGCAGTGCCCATTTCACTCATTTGTTGATCTGAGTAAAGCGCTATTTGAGTGCGTCCTGTTGGTGACGTTTTACAACCGACTAAAACGGCTGTCGCTAATACTGCAAGTACTAGTTTTTTCATGATAATTCTCTTAAGTAATGAATTTTTTATTGCTTGTAGAATAGCAAACACAGTACCAATTTAAAATATTTGCTTTATATACCTTTATATTAAAAGGATGCGATAAGACGATAAACTTAGCAGGCAAACTAAGTTTATCCAAATACAATGCCCTGTTACACTATAGCCCTTGTTTTTAGTGATTGTTGAGTTTACACATGGACGCCTCAGCCTCGTCTTTTAATACCCGTATTTTATTGCCTTTATTAGCCAGTATCGTGGCGATTACTCCTTTGGCTATTGATATGTATTTGCCCGCCATGCTGGTAATTGCAAGCGATTTACAAACTAATATGCCAAATGTACAAATATCGTTGAGTATTTACTTAGCGGGTTATTCATTGGGGATGTTATTTTTTGGCCCTATTGCCGATCAAATTGGCCGCCGTAAGCTCGCACGTATTGGCTTAACCCTATTTGGCGCAAGCTCACTTGCACTCGCATTTACAACCGAAATCCATGCGTTTTGGACTCTTAGAGCAGTGCAAGCATTTACCGGAGCGGCAGCAACCGTAGTCGTACCGGGTATTATTCGCCATATTTATCAGCAAAATACAGCTAAGGGAATGTCGTATGTGTCGATGATCATGATGGTAGCACCGTTAGTAGCCCCCTCTGTTGGTTCGTTTATTTTAGGATTTTCTGTTTGGTCAACCATATTTTTGGTTCTTGCTGGATATAGCTTTTTAATATTAGCGTTTGTACAAGTGTATTTAATAGATATACCTATTCATAAAAATGAGAAAAAAGGCCTCGCTCTATTTTTTGATAGCTATAAAACAGTACTGAGTAATAAAGACGCACGTGCGGATATACTCAGTTCTATGTTTGTATCGTTTGGATTTTTTTGCTTTTTGACCTCAGTACCATTTATTTATTTAGATTTATATGAAGTATCAGAACAGTTATTTGGTGTGTTATTTGCGTTTAATGTAATGGCGCTTATGTTTGGTAACTTTTTAAATACGCGAATTGTACCAAGGCTGGGCTCTCGAAAAATGCTCTATATTGGGCTTGTATGTGGGTTTGTATCGGGGCTTGCGCTGTTAACATTTAGCTTATTGCACTTATCACTTTATTATATTGTGGCTGCTATTGCGCCATTAATGATGAGTTTAGGTGTCACTGCAAGTAATGCTGATTCGCTAATATTAATGAAGTTTGAAAGAAACACAGGTACAGCAACGGCCGTAATTGGCACACTTCGTTTTGGTAGTGGTGCATTAGTTGGCCCGCTACTCGCCATTATGCACGCAAAAAGCGCAGTGCCATTTTCAAGTTTAATGTTTAGTGCTGTATTACTCACTATGCTCGTACAGCTAATTCACTATAAAAAAGACAAAAAAAATGCCTCAATATGAGGCATTTTTATCAAAGCTAATAACCTTAAATTAATTAAGCGTCAGCAGCTTTAGAAACCATAACCATTGCAGGGCGTAATAAACGACCATTCAATGTGTAACCTTTTTGCATAACAGCAAGTACTGTATTAGGTGTTACATCGTTACTTGGTTGGATTGACATTGCTTGATGAAAATCTGGATTAAACTGCTCACCTTGTGGGTTTACAATTTCAACACCAAATTTAGAAACAGCGTCATTAAAGCTCTTAACCGTCATATCGATACCTTCAAGCAACGGCTTTAGTGTCTCATTTTCTTTATCAGAAAATTCAATAGCACGTTCAAGGTTATCAATTACAGGTAGTAATTCGTTAGCAAATTTTTCTAGTGCAAATTTATGCGCTTTTTCTACATCTTGTGCTGCACGACGACGAATATTATCTACATCTGCTGCGGCACGAACAACACCGTCTTTTTGATCAGCAATTGTTTGCTTTGCAGCTTCAAGCTCTGCATATAACATCGCAATTTCTGCTTCAGGGCTTTGTTCTTGTTCTGCATGCTGATCAGCGGCTTCTACTGCTGCTTCTACATCAGCCTGCATTTTAGAAATTTCTTCGTTTAATTCTACTTCTTGCTCAGGGTTTTGTGTCTGCTCAGACATAAAATACGTGCTCCAATTCTTTACAACTGCGGTAATTATGGGGATTGAATAAAAAGATTCAAGAGTTAGATGCCTCAATTAATTTAAATTCTTGAATTATTTCTTCAATCTGCGCTGATTTAGGACAAATTATACAAAAACGGCTTTGATATTCTTGATTTTTAAAGTACGGCACGCTTATTACAATTAATTCATCGCACTCAGTAAAAGGTAATTTTTCGCTATTAAGTACCGATACACCATTTTTAAAAGCAAGCTTATCTTCTACATAATTTAAAAACGAAACACCAATATTTAAACTTTGTTCGCAATCGATTTGTTTGTAGAGGTAATTTTCACCAACAACAATACTATTATCTGAGCCTAATTTTTGGCTTAGTTGTCGCGTCCATTGATTAAGCGAATCATGACAATTTCGAGGCGCTGTATTTGCCATAGCTTGCATACGGTACAAACCTTCCATTAAGGTTTGTTGGCTAAATACAGTGTTCAACCAAGTGGCAAATTGATAACGAACAGAGTCTGACGAATCATGAGGTTTATCAATACAAATATTGTGACTCTGCCCTGCCCTATCTATTAATAAAATAAGCCAGTCGGTAGAATCAAAATCAAGCACTTCTACTCTAAACACTTGCTGTGAACTGGCTTGAGGTAAACCAACACAACAACATACTTGGTATTTTTGGCTCAAACCATGCGCTAGCTCAACGAGTTGTGACTGCTGTGGTTGCCAATAATTAGCAATATCAGCAAGCACAAAAAATTCGTCAAACCAATAATCAAACCCTTCATTTGTCGGCACTCGCCCTGCGGATGTATGAGGTGAATACAATAAGCCCACTTTTTCTAAGCGAGCCATAGCATTACGAACCGTAGCCGAACACACAGCCATGCCTTTGAGCTTGGCAATTTTTGTTGATGGAACAGGCAAGCCTTCACCATTACAGTACATGTTCATAACAGCTGAAAAAATTTGCTGATCTCGTGGGTTTAGTTTCATGGTATCTACATCTTGTTGCATGAAAGAGATATCGGGGCGTTTAGTTCTTTTTCAAGTCGTGCGGCTAACTCACAGTGAATAAAACTGATGGTTTATAATATTGCTATAATCTGTATTTTCAAACACTTCTGTTTTGAGTTACTCTACAATTATTAAATCTCTTTGTGCGTACATTATGGACTCTCCTTTTAACACCATAGGCCTAATTGGCAAACCTAATCATCCGGGAGCAGCGGCTACTCTGCAGCGTTTACATACCTTTTTACTTGCGCTTGGCTTTGAGGTAATAGTAGAAAAACGCACAGGGAGTCAGTTAGACGATATTCCGCATGACAAACTTGTTAAGTTAGTCGACTTAGGTGAACAAGCCGATTTAGCCATTGTTGTAGGCGGTGACGGTAACATGCTTGGCGCAGCTCGCGTACTTGCGCGCTTTAACATTGCTGTAATTGGTGTAAATAGAGGCAACCTTGGCTTTTTAACTGATTTAAACCCCGAAGGGTTTGAAGCGAGCTTAGAGCAAGTACTCAGTGGTGAGTATCTTGAAGAAAAACGTTTTTTATTAGAAGTAGAAGTATATCGCCACAACGAATTAAAAAGTGCAAACTCAGCCGTTAACGAAGCGGTACTTCATGCCGATAAAGTAGCGCACATGATTGAATTTGAAGCTTTTATAAATAATGACTTTGTGTTTTCTCAGCGCTCCGATGGTTTAATAGTATCAACCCCGACAGGCTCTACGGCGTATTCACTTTCAGGTGGCGGTCCAATATTAACGCCAGAACTAAATGCTATATCGTTAGTACCTATGTTTCCTCATACCTTATCTAGCAGACCTTTAGTGGTAGATGCCGATAATGAAGTTCGTTTAAAGCTAAGCCTAGAAAATACAGATAGCCTACAGGTAAGCTGCGACAGCCACGTAGTGCTAGCCGTATTACCCGGCGATGAGGTAGTAATTAAAAAAGCCGATAAACAATTGCGCTTAATTCATCCAAAAAATTACTCTTACTACAACGTTTTACGTACAAAACTGAATTGGGGTAGTCGTTTGTACTAGGACCTGTTTATCTTTCGAGGTTAAATTTGCAGCTGTATATTTGGTATTTAGGCAAGGCAGAGCCTATGTAGTGTGGTTATTCCCCATAAATAGGCGATAACACAGCATAAAGGCCAAACATGCGCTGCCCTAAGGGTTCTTTCTAGGGGCGATTGACTCTTTGTTGTTCGGTTTTTACTTAGCCCACTAGGTTTCAAACCTCTCGCCGCGATTAAATCGCCCCTAGATTGAACAAATCTTAATCCTGAAAGGTCAACACGCCCTATTCTTATTGCCAAATTTGGTACTATAAAGCAAAATGGCGACTTAAAATAATAATCAACTAATTTAGGAACGAGTAGCAATGACTTATGTAGTATTCTTTGCTTTACTGCTATTAATTACACTTTTATACAGTTACCTCAAAATTGAGAGTAACCGTAAAAAAGCGATAGAAGCTAGAAAAAAGCTATTTAATGAACGTGTTTCGCATGTAAATACGCGCCTTAAAGCAAAGCTTAATGATCTACTTGATGCTAAAATAATTCGCCCAAAATACGTTCCTCGCATTCAAGCTATTGTAAATAATTTTTTTGTTGTTCAATCACATACAGACGAGAACTTGCAACAGCTTGAAGATACCGCCGACCTACTAATTAATACGTTGTCCAACGAGTTAATTAAAATCAATCAAACAAATATAATTCAACCATTGATTGATAATATACAGTACTTTGTATCTGAGTTGCCCCAGCAAGGCATTTTATACAATAAGAGTTTTTATATTAATACATTACCTCCCCTCATTGCTCTGCTTAAAACCGAAGAGAGTATACAACCTACTGATATTGTTGATGATCAAATTGATGCATCTTCCCAAACTTCCGATACACAGTTTACTCAAGATGTAAGTGTTGCTTAAATAATAAAAAATTAATTTGCAAAAAACCAAAACACTGTATAAATTAACAGTTAATTGACTGGATGGATAAACAGTATGTTAATTGGTTTAGAAGTTAAAAATTTTGCAATCGTAAGTAATTTAAGCACAGAATGGCGCAGCGGTATGACTGCGATCACAGGTGAGACAGGTGCTGGTAAATCTATTGCTATTGATGCCTTATCGCTATGCTTAGGTGAGCGCGCTGAAGCATCAGCAGTTCGCCCAAGCTCTGATAAAGCAGAAGTATGTGCACAATTTGACTTAACAGTTCTACCGCTTGCTCAAGCATTTTTAGAGCAACATATGCTAAGCACTTCTGACAACGAGTGCTTATTACGTCGTGTTGTTTGTAAAAATGGCCGTAGTAAAAGCTATATTAATGGTAGTGCAGTTACCGCATCACAATTAAAAGAACTTGGTCAATATTTAATATCTATTCATGGACAACATGCCCACCAATATTTATTAAAAGCTGAGCATCAGTTACAGCTTTTAGATGCCTATGCAGGGCATCACCACTTAGTAAACTCAGTAAATAAAAACTATAAACAGTTTGCTAACTTACAAAAAGAATTTAAACACTTAGAACAACAACAGCAGCAACAAGCAGCGCAAAAACAATTGTTAGAGTATCAAGTTGCCGAGCTTGATGAATTTGCATTACAAGAAAATGAGTTTGATTTAATTGAGGCTGAGCATTACAAACTAAGCAATAGCCAAACAATATTAGAATCGTGCCAACGTGAGTTACAACACTTATATGAAAGTGATGAGCAAAACGCTTGCTCATTACTACAGCACAGCGCTCAACAATTTACCGAACTGGCTCAATATGACGAAAGTTTAGCAAGCGTAGCTGCTATGCTTAGCGAAGCCGCTGTACAAGTTGAAGAAGCAAGCCGCGAAGTGCGCAATTACACTGAGCAAGCAGATTTAGACCCGGCACGCTTAGTTGAAGTAGAAAATAGGCTAAGTGGAGCGATGGATTTAGCGCGTAAGCATCATATAAAACCACAGCAGTTAGTTGAGTTTCATCAATCGATTGCTCAAGAACTTGAGTCAATAAGTAATAATAGTAATCGTCTGGAGCAGCTTGAGTCAGAAATAGAAAGCGCGTTACTTAGTTACAAGCAAACTGCTGATGAATTAAGTAAAAGCCGCTGCGAGTATGCTAATACACTTAACACACTAATAAGTGAAAGCATGGCTAACTTATCAATGGAAAACGGTGTTTTTGAAATAGCCTTAACTCAAGAGAGTAATCGTACACCAAACAGCCTAGGCTTTGATAATGTCTCGTTTTTAGTATCAACTAATCCGGGACAACCACTTCAACCATTAGCTAAAGTAGCATCAGGTGGTGAGCTTTCTCGTATAAGTCTTGCTATACAGGTAATTATTGCCCAAAAAGTAACAACCCCAACGCTTATTTTTGATGAAGTTGATGTAGGTATTTCTGGCCCAACGGCATCTGCTGTAGGTAAGTTATTACGCCAATTAGGTAAATCAACTCAAGTAATTTGTGTTACTCATTTACCGCAAGTTGCCAGTAGTGCACATCAGCAATTTTTTGTAGCTAAAGAAATAGCACAAGGCGAAACGTTTACTCATATGCTGCCTTTAAATAAAGATGGCCGTATTAATGAAATAGCCCGTTTACTTGGCGGCGATAACATAAGCAAAACAGCTAAAGCAAATGCTAAAGAACTAATAATGGCTCACGCCTAATGTGTTAGTAAATAACGTCTTCAAGGATTAAATAATGCACAGTACTTTAGTTGATTTTTGTATAATTTTAAGTTGGTTGTTATTAGTACTAAGCACCTGTTTAATTATATTTAGTAAATATAAACATACTTGTTTTAAACAACGTTTATTTAAGTTTTTAAATAGCTTTTTAGTTTTTCAACTAATCGTTGTGGCCTATTACTTTACTAGCGAAAAAATAAATGGACTAAGTGATTTAGGTGTTAGTTATTGGGTTTTAATTACAATGCAGATTGCGTGTATTGTAATATGCTACATGAGCTTAAAACGTAGAAAGGCTAAAATAAGGCCATCCCTTGATTCGTTTTCAATGGATTAAAGTAAATAAACATTTAAAAAGAGCACGTTCTGTTTTTACCTTGCTCTTTTGCTTTATAAAGTAGTTCATCAGCATGCTTAATATCTAGGTCAATTGAGCGTTCAGCGTTTGCAGCTGTGATGCCAATGCTTAGCGTTATATTTACACTATCTGAAAATAAGCTTACAGCTGAAGCTTTAAGGGCATTATGGATTTTTTCTGCAACGAGCTCGCCATCATCAACGGTTACATTTGGAATCACAATTAAAAACTCCTCACCGCCCCAACGTGAAGCAATCGCATTTTGCGGAATATTATTTTCAAATGTTTTGGCTAAATGGATAAGAGCTTCATCGCCAAAATCATGGCCGAATTGATCATTAATTTTTTTAAAATTATCTACATCAGCTAATAATATTACAAACGGAATATTATTATTTTTAAGCTCATTTTTAAAAGCTATAAGCTTATTCATAGTGAAACGACGGTTTGGCAGATTAGTGAGTGGATCTATAGTTGCTAAAAATTCATTTTTTTGGCTTAAAGCAATTAATTTACTGCTGTATTTTTCTCTTGAAAATTCGTAATAACCACTCAGCGATGCAACAATTATAAAAGCGAGTATGATTCTGACTGGAAACTGCTCAGGATTGTAGTCATATATATTAAATGTATCAGCGCAATAGAAACCGAGAACAATTGCCGATAAAAATAAAACAATATCAAACGTCCCTCGTTTAAGCCCTCGAATTGAATAAGTAACAGGAGACACTATAAATATCCATATAGGCCCTGTACCTTGTGCTCCTCCTGTAAGTACAAGATAAAACATAAGTGCATACAGGTTATATAAAATTACAGTTGCAGACTTCTCTACACCTCTACCTATATTAAACGCAGATAAGTAAACAAACGAAGAAACAACCAAAGTAAATGCTAATAAATAGCTGCTGTTAATAAATGCTAAGCTAGCCATCGAAAACGTTGCTATAAAGCCTATTGAGGAAAAGAACCGAACAATGAGCTTCCTTTCTAAATTGTTTGAATATTCGTACATAATTTCTATTTATTTATTAATGTATAAAAGCAAACTTATAGATATAAAGTAAGCAAACCGTAAACAGCGTGCAATAATGAACCTACTTTATATTTAAATCAACTATTAAGGTTAGTAATTAGCACTGACAATTGTGCACATATTTTTAGCCTCTTGCATTTATCTCAGGTAAGTACATTTTTACGATATTAAATTGCTTGGCACTAATACCATTTGCTAAATTATATAAGTACGCCCTTTTATTCCTGCAATAATCGAACTGACTGGTAGTCAAAAAATAATATAAACCTGCACAGTTAAAGATGGTAGTAACTATTCTATGAATTGTGCCTGGACCGAGTCAACAACACATTAATCAATAAAAGTGCCGCTACAAAAAATACACGCACTATACAAATCCGCGATAATACTCAATCAATTTCAAGGATTGAACTTGGCGCTAACTGCGTTAAAACTTTCGAGATACGACTGCATGAATACAAAGCAATGTAGAGGTAATTGCCGAGAACACCTAAGTAGCGAAACTTTAGCCTCATTATCGACATAATTTTGTTATCTCAAAATAGATCACTTAATTAAGCGAATTGGTATTAGAGTATATAAACGACATAGAAGAAAGAAGTGTCGATAACGTTTATATATATGAAACGAGTCCTGAAAGCCGCTTAGTAGATACCTAAAGAAATCGCATTTGGCTTATAAAGAACAACCCATAATGGCAAAGCAGTTTCTTTGAAAGTTACTATATAAGGTTTCTACATGAAGTTACTAACAAAAGGTGTTGTTCAAGAAAGCCATACAAAAGGTGGTATAAATATAGCCCCATTTGTCACTAATTATGTTGACATTACATTTGGATAAAACAAATAAAAAAGCAAGCCACTTGGCTTGCTTTAAATATCGTTATTTTAACACGAAAAATTAAACTTTTAAGTAATCCATAATACCTTCTGCAGCGTTACGTCCTTCAAAAATAGCAGTTACCACTAAATCTGAACCACGTACAATGTCGCCACCAGCAAATATTTTAGGGTTAGTAGTTTGATGTGTAAACTCACCTTGTTCTGGTGCGTTAATACCGCCCCAGTTGTTTATTTCTACATCGTATTTTTCTAACCAATCCATTTTGTGAGGCTGGAAACCAAACGCCATAATAACTTGATCAGCTTCAATAACATGTTCTGAACCAGGTACTTCTTCAGCACGGCTTCTGCCTTTTGCGTCAGGTTCACCTAATTTAGTTTTAACCATTTTAACGCCGGTCACTTTACCTTTATCGTTCAGTACAATGCCTTTAGGCTGAACGTTATACGTAAATATAACGCCTTCTTCTTTCGCGTTTTTAACTTCACGTTTAGAGCCTGGCATATTTTCTTTATCACGACGATAAGCACACGTTACTTTTGCAGCATTTTGTCGAATAGACGTACGCACACAGTCCATCGCTGTATCACCACCGCCAAGTACAACTACTTTTTGATTAGCCATATCAATACACGGTTGTTTTGTCTCGTCGTAGCCCATTACACGGTTCGTGTTACCAATCAAAAACGGCAATGCATCGTGAACACCCGCTGCATCTTCATTTTCAAGACCTGCACGCATACTCTGATACGTACCAACCCCTAAAAACACAGCGTCGTAATCAGCTAAAATTTGGTCAAGTGTAATATCAACACCTACTTCAACATTTAACTTAAATTCTACGCCCATTTCAGTGAAAATTTCACGGCGCTTTTGCATTACTGATTTTTCAAGTTTAAAAGAAGGAATACCAAATGTGAGTAGTCCACCTATTTCTGGGTGACGATCAAACACCACTGGTTTAACACCGTTACGCACTAAAATATCAGCACACCCTAAACCTGCAGGGCCCGCACCAATAATGGCTACTTTTTTGTCAGTCCATGTTACATAAGACATATCAGGCTTCCAGCCCATTTTAAATGCCTCATCAGTAATGTATTTTTCAATATTACCAATTGTAACCGCACCAAACTCTTCATCGAGCGTACACGAGCCTTCACACAAGCGGTCTTGTGGGCAAACACGCCCACAAACCTCTGGTAAGCTATTTGTACGATGAGAAAGCTCTGCCGCCTCTATAATACGGCCTGTGCGTATTAACTTTAGCCATTGTGGAATGTAGTTATGTACTGGACATTTCCACTCACAGTATGGGTTACCACAATCTAAACAACGGTCAGCTTGTGAGTTAACCTGATTCTCTGAAAAGGGTTCGTAAATTTCTACGAAAGATTTTTTACGTGACGAGATTGGTTTTTTGCGTGGGTCTACACGCTGCACGTCTATAAATTGATATACATTTTCGCTCATACTGCCCCCTTATTGCGCCTGAACACGTAGTTCGGCACTACTGCGAGCGCGATGCCCGAGTAAACTTTTTACGTCACTTGATATTGGTTTTACTAATTTGAACATAGGTAAGTACAATTCAAAGTTAGCCAAAATACTTTCTGCTCTGCACGAACCCGTAAGCTCTAAATGCTCAGCAATTAAGCCGCGTAAATGTTCTTGATGCGACGTTAATTCGTCTAGTGTTACTATTTCGACAAGCTCTGGATTAATGCGTTTTTCAAAATCATTTCGCTCATCTAAAATATAAGCAAAACCACCTGTCATACCCGCACCAAAGTTAACACCTACATTGCCCAGTACACATACAACGCCGCCCGTCATGTATTCACAACAGTTGTCACCTACACCTTCAACAACCGCTTGCACACCTGAGTTACGAACTGCAAAGCGCTCGCCTGCACAACCTGCAGCAAACAGTTTGCCGCCTGTTGCACCGTATAAACATGTGTTGCCTGCAATTGTGGCTTTGTGACTTTCGAACGACGAGCCAAGTGGTGGACGAATAACTAACTTGCCACCCGCCATGCCTTTACCTACGTAATCGTTTGCATCGCCAACCAGTGTCATTTCAAGGCCACCGGCATTCCAAACACCAAATGATTGACCCGCAGTACCATGTAGCTCAATTGCTACAGGATCTGCCGCCATACCTTGGTTGCCATATTTATCAGCAATATAGCCAGAAAGCATTGCACCTACCGATCTGTCCGTATTACAAATACGACTTACTAGTGAAATACCGCTTGAAGCATCAATTGCGTCTTGCGCCTTAGCAAGTAGGCTCTCATTAAGTTTTCCTAAATAATGTGAGCTATTAGGCGCACTACAATAAAGCGTTTCGCCAGTTGGGTTATTAGGCTGAGCAATTACTGAAGATAAATCAATTTTCTTCTGTTTTGCTGTTTTGCCTTCAATTGCTTCAAGCAAATCTAAACGACCGATTAAATCAGTTAAGTTTACAACACCCAAGCTTGCCATGATTTCACGTGCTTCTTGCGCTATAAACTTAAAGTAGTTCATCGCCATTTCTGGTAAGCCGTGGTAATGCTTTTGACGAAGTGTTTCGTCTTGTGTTGCAACACCGGTCGCACAGTTGTTTAAATGGCAAATTCGTAAGTATTTACAACCAAGCGCAACCATTGGGCCGGTACCAAAGCCAAAACTTTCTGCACCTAAAATTGCCGCTTTAATTATATCTAAACCCGTTTTTAAGCCACCATCTGTTTGCAAGCGAATACGATGACGCAGTCCATTTTCAACAAGAGCTTGCTGCGTTTCTGCAAGTCCTAGCTCCCATGGGCTACCTGCATATTTAACTGAAGTAAGTGGGCTTGCGCCTGTACCACCATCATAGCCAGAAATAGTAATTAAATCGGCATACGCTTTAGCAACACCCGTTGCAATGGTTCCTACGCCTGGTTCTGAAACCAGTTTTACAGAAATTAGCGCTTTAGGGTTTACTTGTTTCAAATCGAAAATTAGCTGCGCTAAATCTTCAATTGAATAAATATCGTGATGTGGTGGTGGCGAAATTAACGTAACACCGGGAACCGAATAACGAAGTTTAGCAATGTATGGAGTTACTTTTTCACCCGGTAATTGACCGCCTTCGCCTGGTTTTGCACCTTGCGCTACTTTAATTTGAATAACGTCAGCACTGCGTAAATAATGCGGCGTTACGCCAAATCGACCTGAAGCAACTTGTTTAATACGCGAGTTTTTCTCGGTACCATAACGCAGCTTATCTTCGCCGCCTTCACCAGAGTTTGAACAACCGCCTAAGCGGTTCATTGCAATTGCTAGAGCCTCATGCGCTTCTGGCGATAATGCACCAATACTCATTGCTGCTGAATCGAAACGCTTGTATAGGTTTTCTGCAGGCTCTACATCATCGATGCTAATGCCTTGCTCTGGAATTTTAAGCGCAAGCATGTCACGTAAAGTGGCAATAGGACGCGTATTAACAAGTTTTGCATATTCACTGTAATCACTATATTCACCAGAACGAACTGCTTTTTGCAGGGTTTGGATTACATCAGGATTATAAGCATGATACTCGCCGCCATGTACGTACTTAAACAAGCCGCCGTGGCTTAATAATTTACGCTTACTTAGAGCGAGTTTGTGTAAGCCTTGCTGATCGTCATCAAAGTCGGTAAAGCATGCGCCCTGTATGCGACTTGCCACACCTTTAAAGCACATTTGTACAATAGCGTCAGATAAACCAACCGCTTCAAACAACATTGAGCAGCGATATGACGCAACCGTACTTATGCCCATTTTAGACATGATTTTGTATAAGCCCTTGTTAATGGCTTTACGGTAAGCAAGAGTTACTTCGCAATACGACTTATTAATAATTTTGCTGTCGCTCATCGCAACTAACGATTCATACGCAAGGTATGGATAAATTGCCGTAGCACCAAAGCCTAATAACACAGCAAACTGATGCGCATCACGCACGCTACCGGTTTCAATGATAATGTTTGATTCACAGCGAAGATTGTTATCAACTAATCGTTTTTGTACCGCACCTACAGCCATAGCTGCTGGAATCGGCAAATTTGCTTCATCAAAGTTACGGTCAGTTAAAATAAGCATGATACAACCAGCGGCTGCTTTTTCTTGTGCTTGGTCACAAATACGCGTTACCGCATTTTCTAAACCTTCTTCAACTGTGTAGGTAATATCAATTTTACAGTAGCTGTAATGCGCTTCATCAGCATTTAATAGCTGCTGCATGTCTGCGTACATTAAAATTGGCGTATCAAACTGTAGGCGCTTAGCGTGGCCTGTTGTTTCGTTAAATACGTTTTGCTCACTACCAATACATGTCGCAAGCGACATTACATGGTTTTCACGCAGTGGATCGATAGGTGGGTTTGTTACTTGCGCAAATTTTTGGCGGAAGTAATCATAAAGCGAACGATGCCCTTCACTAAGCACTGCAAATGGCGTGTCATCACCCATTGAGCCGGTTGCTTCTTGGCCGTTTTCACCCATTACACGAATAACACTATCAAGCTCTTCGTTGGTATAACCAAACATTTTTTGATATTTAGCTAGCGTTTCGTCATCAAATGAGCGATTACCCGCGTCTTGTTCAGTCAGCTCTTCAAATGGGACTAAACGCTTAACGTTCTCCTCAAGCCATGACTTGTAAGGATGGCGAGACTTTAAATCTTGATCGATTTCATCTGAGTGCCAAATTTTGCCAAGCTTAGTATCAATAACTAATAATTCACCTGGACCAACACGGCCTTTTTCAACTACTTCATCGGCAGTGTAATCCCAAATACCCACTTCTGATGCAAGCGTAATAAAGCCATCTTGTGTAATTACATAACGCGCTGGGCGAAGTCCATTACGGTCAAGGTTACAAGCCGCAAAACGACCATCCGACATAACAATACCTGCCGGGCCATCCCATGGTTCCATATGCATAGAGTTAAAGTCGTAAAATGCACGTAAATCGTCGTCCATTGCACGGTTTTTCTGCCATGCAGGTGGCACGAGCATACGCATAGCGCGGAATAAATCCATGCCACCAGCTAAAAATAGCTCAAGCATATTATCTAGGCTTGATGAATCAGAACCGGTTTCGTTTACAAACGGCGCTGCGCTTTGTAAATCAGGAATAAGCGGTGACGCAAACTTGTATGAACGTGCGCGTGCCCACTGGCGGTTACCTTCAATAGTATTAATTTCACCATTGTGTGCTAAATAGCGGAAAGGTTGAGCTAAAGGCCAACGCGGCTGAGTATTAGTAGAAAAGCGCTGATGGAAAACACAAATCGCACTCGTCATACGAATATCAGCTAAATCTAGGTAAAAATTTGGTAAATCTGCAGGCATCATTAAGCCTTTATAGATAGTTACCAAACCAGATAGACTTGCGATATAGAAAGCTTCGTCATCAACAATGCGCTTTTCAGCGCGGCGGCGTGCTACATATAAGCGACGCTCTAAGTCTTTAGAACGCCAACCTTCTGGCGCGCTAACAAAAATTTGTTCAAAACCTGGTAATTGCTGTACAGCAATAGGACCCAACATAGATGGGTCAGTTGGCACAACGCGCCAACCTAAAATATTTAACGTTTCTTTTTCTAATTCTTCGCTAAGTATTTGTTTTGCAGCTTGTGCTAAAACAGGGTCTGAATTTAAAAATATCATACCCACTGCGTAGTTTTTGCCTAAGTGCCAGTTATGTTCACTAGCAATAGCACGGAAAAAGCTATCTGGTTTTTGTAATAATAAACCACAGCCATCACCTGTTTTACCATCGGCAGATATACCACCACGGTGCTGCATGCGATCAAGCCCCGTAATAGCAGTACGAATAAGCCTATGACTAGCTTGACCATTAACTTGAGCTATTAAGCCAAAGCCACAATTTTCTTTTTCTAACTTTGAGTCGTATAACATAGACCCCTCCCCTTGCTGCACTGTTAGCGTGGATGAACTGCTCGACGATTTGCTAACAGACGGACAAAACTAGCCTCTATCTTAAATAGAGTCAATAGCACTTTGAATACATATTCACATTCTTGAATATTTCTCACTTCATAGCAAGATTTCTTTTTATCATTATTTTTAACATTTAGCGTTATTTTAACCACTATTTTTTCATGACACTGGTGTCAAGTTTAACATATTGTAAAAAACACGAGCCTTCAGCGCGCCAGCTTACGTAAACGTAAAGGTAACCGAAAGTGAATAAGTATTCAGCACTAGAGGGGCTATTCAGTTAACATTTAGATAGTTTTATGCTATTTCATTACTTTAATGGCTTAACATCCCCGATTATTGCTGCTCATTAGTATAGTTATGAAAGTTCATGTCATTTTTTGTACGTTAATAGTGAATTTTTATTTAAAACTATGTCCGATGCGGACACATAAACTGTCCGCGGACATGAATTTCAATAACAAAAAAATAAAATCACTTAAATATCAATAAGATAATAGTTGGCATATTAATCGTATAGCTTTATATATAATCGCTAATTGGAATTACTATGTTTACTCTAAGCTTATTTTTACTCTCTCCTATTGCCGCTATTTGCACAGCAGCTTTATTACTGCTGTGCGAAAAATACATAAAAGCAATTTAGGGGAAATTAAATGATTAAAGATACCAGCGCACAAGACATAAAAGTAAAGGCACCTATAAGCTATAAAAAATACGCGATAATCACTGCGATTGTTTTCATTGTGGTCTCTGCAATTGCTTATATTTTTTTAACGAGCCATAGCGCTAAAAGCTCTATTAGCCGCTCAAAAGTACAGATTGCAAAAGTACATGTTAAAGCGCTCATTCGAGACATTGCCGCCAGTGGTAAAATTGTTGCTGCTAATGCTCCTAAAATCTACAGTCCAGAACGGGGATTTATAGATTTAAAAGTAAAGGCCGGCGATACAGTAAAGCAAGGCAACACACTTGCCCTGCTGCAAAGCCCTGAGTTAACTAATGAATTAAAGCAACAGGAATCTGTACTTAAAAGACTTGAAGGCGAGCAGCAAAGGCAGCATTTGCAAGCAAGACGCCAAACACTCACTTTAAATAAAACACTCGATATGGCAGAGGTTGAGCTTAACGCCGCTGAGCGCGAAAATCGTCGCGCACAGTTATCAATACAAAAGCACTTAATTAGCCAAATTGATCTAGAAAAAGCAGTTGATGATTTATCCCGAGCTAAGCTCTCCTATAAGCATGCGCAGCAAGAGGTATTGCTTGCCAAAGACACGCTCGCTTTTGAACTACAAGCTGCTAAAAGTGATGTGACCCGCCAACAACTTATTGTTGATGACTTAATCCGAAAAGTAAGCAACCTATCTATTAAGGCTACCGTTACAGGGATCGTGGGTAACCTATTAGTGCAACAAAAAGCCGCAGTGACGCAAAGCCAACCTCTTATGACTCTCGTCGACTTAAGTAATTTTGAAGCCGAACTCCAAGTTCCTGAAAGTTACGCAAACGAATTAGGGCTCGGTATGGAAGTAGAGCTTAAGTTAGGCAATGAAACAGTGATGGGGAATTTATCCGCCATATCACCAGAAGTTAATAATCGTGAAGTAACAGCACGCGTCCGGTTTAAAGGTGTTACTAACAACATTCGTCAGAACCAACGCTTAACTGCACGTATTTTACTCGACAACCGAGAAGGTGTAATGCAAGTAAAGCGTGGTGCATTTATGCAGCAAGGCGGAATTATAGCTTATAAAGTCGATGGCAATATCGCAAAGCGTATACCTATTACAATAGGCGCCACCAGCATTAATGCGGTTGAGCTTTTAAGTGGACTAAAAGAAAACGATGAAATTATTATTTCAAGCTACAGCGACTTTAAGCAAGCCAACACGATTTTATTAAATTAAACAGACGTTCTCAACCAACGCTAAAAATAATTAGGAACAACGATGTTACAAATGAACAATGTAAGTAAAGTATACCAAACAGAAATGGTACAAACCCATGCGCTTCGAGATTTTAATCTGCAAGTAAACGAAGGCGAATTTATTGCTGTTACTGGTCCTAGCGGCTCAGGAAAAACAACCTTTTTAAATATTGCAGGTATGCTCGAGCCTTTTAACGAAGGTGAATACCTGCTGGATGGCGTTAATGTTGGCAGCCTAAACGATAACCAACGTGCTGATTTACGTAATCAAAAAATTGGCTTTATATTCCAAGGCTTTAATTTGATCCCCGATTTAAATTTATATGAAAACATAGAAGTTCCTCTTCGCTACAGAGGGATTAAAGCAAATGAGCGAAAACGTCGAATTGAGCAATGCCTTGAACAAGTTGGCTTAGCATCTCGCGCTAAACACTTACCTCAACAACTCTCTGGTGGCCAGCAACAACGTGTGGCAATAGCCCGTGCGCTTGCTGGTGAACCTCGTTTTTTACTTGCCGATGAGCCAACAGGTAACCTTGACAGCTTAATGGCTCGCCAAGTTATGGAGTTACTTGAACAAATCAATCGCGACGGTGCCACTATTGTAATGGTAACTCATGATAGCGAATTAGCCCGCCGTGCTCCGCGTAATATTCAAGTAGTTGATGGACAACTTGCCGACTTTACGCTTTATCAGGGCGCGCAAACTATAAAAACAGCATCGGGGGTTTAACTAATGTTTATTCATTATTTAGATTTAAGTTGGCGCAGCTTCAAGCGCACCCCATTGGTTAGCTTTTTAATGGTACTTGCCATTGCGATAGGTATAGGCATAACAATGACCAGCCTTAGTGTTTATCACATGATGTCGGCCGATCCTATTCCAGAAAAAAGCAGCCAACTTTACAGTGTGCAATTACAAACAATGGACGATGGTAGTACGTGGTGGACAGAAGATAACATGCCACTGCAATTGACCTATCAAGATGCAGAGAACTTATTAAACGCACCCACGTCAGAGAAAAAAGTGGCTATGATGCGTACCGGCTTTTCAGTTTATTTAGACTCCGACAAAATAAAACCTTTTATAGGTAATGCTCGCATGACAACGCCTGACTTTTTTAGCATGTTTAATTTGTCATTTCTATACGGAGGGGCTTGGAGCAAAGAGCAAGAAAACTCAGCCGCACCTGTGGTTGTTATTACCCAAGAGATAAACGATAAACTATTTGCAGGACAAAACTCCGTCGGAGAACTGATTTACTTAGATGATGCAAGCTATCAAGTAGTTGGTGTTATTAACCATTGGCCTCTCAATATTAAATATTATGATTTAAATAACGGTGCATTTAATCAAGTAGAAGAATTATTTATGCCCTTTAGCTTAATAAAGGCAAAAGAGCTCGTAAGTTGGGGCAATAGCAATGGATGGAAACACGAAAACACACCAACCTTTGCAGATAAACTGCAATCTGAGCAAGTATGGATCCAGTTTTGGGCAGAGCTAAATACGCTTGAACAAAAACAAGCCTATCAAAATTACTTATTAGCCTATATGCAAGAACAACAAAAACGTGGTCGATTTAATCGTAAAGAACTTGAGTATAAACTTCGCGATGTAAACCAATGGATGCAATACAACAACGTCGTCACCGAAGACAATAAAATTTTAGTGGGCCTGAGCTTTATGTTCTTAGGTGTCTGCTTAGCCAATATTTTAGGTTTACTTTTAGCCAAGTTTTTACGCAGAGCGCCAGAAGTAGGTGTAAGACGCGCATTAGGCGCTAGTAAAAGGCAAATATTTTTACAGCACTTAGTTGAGGTCGCCATGCTTGGCTTTATAGGTGGCATGCTAGGAATTGTACTAGCACAACTTGGCTTAATGGGCGTAGTGCAAAGCTACGACTACTATGAAAACTTAGCAACAATGGATTTGACCATGCTATTGAGCGCCCCATTGATTGCAATTACAACCTGCATTTTGGCTGGTTTGTACCCAGCTTGGTTAGTGTGTAAAACCAATCCTGCTATTTATCTTAAGAGCCAATAAGGAATTTAACAATGTTAGAAATAAAACCTATATTTAACGCCTTATGCCGCTCAAAGGTGGGCGCTGTATTACTGCTAATTCAAATTGCAATTACCACAGCTATAGTCAGTAATGCTGCATTTATCATTCAAGACAGAATTAGCTATTTAAATCAAGAAACGGGCTACCCTGAGCAAGATATATTTAAGTTTAATGTAATGACCTTTGGTACTGATATTAACTTAAGCCAGCAGTTTGAGCTTGATGAAAGCATGCTTAGAAAAATGCCAGGCGTAGTTGATGCCGCATTAAGCAGTAGTATCCCGCTATCAGGCAGTGGCAGCGCTTCGAGCTTTAATTTACAACCCGCTCCACAAGAAGGCCTAAGTGTAAGAACTGCTTATTTTTTTATAGATGACCACGCAATTAATACCTACGGCGTTAACTTAATTGCAGGGCGAAACTTTACCGAAGATGAAGTGCTAGTTACAAACGAAATTACACAAAAGCGCACCAACGTCACTATAGTCACTAAAGCCTTACTTGATGAGCTCTACCCTGATGGAGATGGTTTAGGAAAAATAGTTTATTTTGGTGACCTACCACTTAAAGTTATTGGCGTGATCGGAAACATGAAAGGCCCGTGGCTCAAAGACAGTAAACCCGATAATCTTGCGTTTATTCCTTATATTAAAGCAGCAAGTTATGCACAAGTTGCCGTTCGTACAGAGCCTGGTCAGCGAGCAGCTGTAATGAAAGAAATAGAAAATGCCATGCTCGAAAATTACAGCAAACGCGTTATTAATAACATTAAAGGACTTGATGAATTAAAAAATGAGTATACCGCTAAAGACCGCCTCATGATGCGCATGCTCATAGTATTAATCACTATTTTAGTGCTTATAACCGCTCTCGGTATTTTTGGCTTAACCTTATTTAATATTAGCAAACGTACTAAGCAAATTGGCACACGCAGAGCACTTGGTGCAAGAAAGTCAGCTATTGTTAGCTACTTTTTAGTAGAAAATGCATTAATTTGTAGCCTAGGTTTAGCCTTAGGTGTGGTAACAGCAATACTACTTGGGAAAATGTTAATGCAGTATTTTTCTGTAGCCGCACTACCGCCAAGCTATATAGCCGTTACCGCCATTGTCGTATTATTAATGAGCTTACTTGCGGTATTAGGGCCGGCTAAACGCGCTGCTAATATTTCGCCCAGTATCGCAACTCGCACAATTTAACCTAGAATCCGCTTGAGGTAGATTTATTATCCAGAGTTTAGGTTACTAAATCATGTAAAAATCACTATGCTACACTGATTAGTAAGGCAGTGTAGCCATTAAAAAATTATAAAAATAACCTATGACTCATAAAATACTCATTGTTGATGATAACCAAGCAGTACTCGATGCACTTTCATTGTTGCTCGAGATCCACGACTTTTCGGTAGTGACTGCAACAAACCCGTTTGATGCTCTGCAAATAGTTCGCTATCAGCGAATTGAGCTTGTAATTCAAGACATGAACTTTACCAGCGACACAACCTCTGGCGAAGAAGGTAAAACGTTGTTTTATGAACTACGAGAAATAAACCCACACCTCCCTATTATACTTATTACAGCCTGGACCGAACTTGCTACCGCTATTGAGCTTGTAAAAGCCGGTGCTGCCGATTACTTACCAAAACCCTGGGATGATGCAAAACTACTAGTTTGTATCAGTAACTTAATAGAGCTAGGCAGTGCTAAAAAAATAGTGGCGACACATAATCGCCATCAACAAGAGCGTGAAGGTACATTTAAAAGCGCAGACCTTGCCGGGCTAATATTTAAAAGCACGGCTATGGAACGACTGGTCACTATGGCGCTACAAGTAGCTAAATCTGATATATCTGCATTAATTACAGGCCCTAATGGAAGTGGTAAAGAGTGCATTGCGCATATCATTCAAAAAAACTCCCCACTTGTATCGCAACCTTTTATTAAGGTAAACGCAGGCGCACTACCACAAGAACTTATAGAAGCCGAACTTTTTGGCGCTGAAGCTGGCGCATACACGGGGATAACTAAACAACGTATTGGTCGATTTGAAGCAGCTGATGGCGGTACGTTATTTTTAGATGAAATTGGTAATTTACCACTCTCAGGACAAATAAAATTACTACGCGTAGTACAAACCGGCGAGTTTGAACGTTTAGGCTCAACACAAACACAAAAAGTAAATGTGCGAGTAATATCGGCTACTAACGAAAACTTACTACAAGCAATTGAACAAGGTCGATTTAGGGAAGACTTATATTATCGCCTTAATGTAATTGAACTCAATGTGCCTGCCCTTAGCGAAAGGCAAGATGATGTTTTAGCACTTATTAGCCATTTTTTACCTCACCGAGAGCTGACTATAAACACAGAGCAAGCACTTCAACATTATAAATGGCCAGGTAACGTTCGAGAGCTAGAAAATGCTTGTAAACGTGTAGCGGTGCTAAAACCAACAGGTGCGCTTACAGTCGATGACTTTGCACTTTCGTCATCGGTTACTGCTCAACAAGAAGCAAAAGCAGAACCGACCAAACAGGAAATAGAACACGCAATGCGCGCTCATCAAGGTGTTATAGCCAAAGTGGCCCGTGAATTTGGTTTAAGCCGACAAGCTCTTTATCGTCGATTACAAAAAATGGGTATTGATTATTAATGCCAAACATTATTAGCCACTTTACCCTAAGCCAAAAGGTTGTGTTAATTTGCGCACTTTGTAGCGCACTGCCTGTTTTTATTATTGCCGCACTTAGTGGTTTTGATATGTACTACACTCTGTTTTTAATATTACTAACGCTTGCATTTAGCACCTTGCTTTCAAGAGCTCTCACCAAACCAATAAAGCTTGGCATGCAATCGCTCGAAACCGGGTTGCTTAATTTTAAAGATGGTGAGCTCTCCAGCTTACTAGCGTATAAAAGTAATGATGAACTTGGAAAACTATGCCGACTTTATAATCAAACCGCTAAACAGCTTCGCCAAGAAAAACAATGGATTTACCAGCGCGAGTTAATGCTTGATAAAGTATTGCAAAGCTCGCCGCAAGCGTTATTACTGGTCAATGATAATAATACGGTGGTATTTAGTAATTTAATTAGCCGTAGTTTATTTAATAGCGCAACCCGCCTTGAAGGTATGCAGCTAAGTAAATTGCTCGAAAATTCGCCCCTGCAATTAATAGCAGCTATAGAGCACGGTGTTGATGGCCTCTTTAATATAGAAATAGAGAATCAAGACTCGCAAACTTGGCATTTAGCCACCGGGGAGTTTTTACTCAATAACCAAAAGCATCATTTATATATATTTAAACAATTAACCCGTGAGCTTAGTCGCCAAGAAGTTGCCGTGTGGAAAAAGGTAATACGCATTATCAGCCACGAATTGAATAATTCACTCGGCCCTATGTCGTCCATGTTACACAGCGCACAATTGCTCGCAAATAAAGTTGATGAGCCCCGCCTTGCCCGTGTATTTGCAACTATTGATGAGCGAATTAGTCATTTAACTGAATTTGTACAAGGCTATGGCAAGTTTGCTAAATTACCTCAGCCACAAAAAACACGGATTAACTGGCAAAACACACTCAATAATTTAAAAAATCACTGGCAATTTAGCTACGAAATAAAAAATTCACACAATGAATTACAAGCTGATCAAGCCCAACTCGAGCAGCTGCTCATAAACCTATTAAAAAATTCACACGAGTCAGGCTCCAACTCCAATGAAATACATATTCAGGTCGAATTTGTACCCCAAGCTTGTGTTATAAATGTGAGCGACTGCGGCAAAGGAATGAGCGAGCAAGTAATGGCAAATGCTTTAGTGCCCTTTTATTCTACAAAAAGTACGGGGAGTGGTTTAGGGCTAGCCTTATGCAGAGAAATAGCAGAAGCGCACCAGGGGCATATAAGTTTACATAACAAAATAGAGGGCGGCTTAAACGTACAAGTGAGCCTTCCTTATTCGTAAATTCACAAAAATTAAAAACAATAAAGCCACTTAAAAAGTTAACACCGATCAGTTAAGGTATTTTTGATCGGTTGACCGATCTTTTGGTTGCTTCACAATACCCTTATCATCTTTTGATTATGAGGGTATTTTTATGCTTAGTCATTGGTTACTT
>NZ_JADYXI010000015.1:0-118379 GCF_015864375.1 Pseudoalteromonas sp. SWYJZ19 | reverse complement strand
CGAGAACGAGTGAAACGTTATATTCTTCCAGAAAAAAGAAAACGGCCCAAAAGTAGGACCGTTCGAATTTCAAAAACTCGGTACACCATTAAGTCAAAGCATGCTTAACTGAATGGTGTTACCTATAAGCACGCTTGATAGGGGCTATTTACTCTTTGTTGCCTACATGAATGAAGGTAAGGGGCGTGAGCAGGACGCGGAAGCTTTGCTCGGTTTTTACTTAGCCCACTAGGTTACAAATCTCACGCTGCGATTAAATAGCCTCGAGTTTGAACAAATTTTAATTCTCAAAGATAAACAGACCTTCGGATAATTTCGCTTAATTAAACAGATAACCTTTACAACAACAAATACCTGTTGTAAATTGTTAACAATGAACAGTGTCATGTTAACTAATTCGGTGGCTTAATGAAAGTATCATCACAAACAATCAAAAGTGTAAAAGTCGAGTATTACCAAATTCCGCTAGCAGAAGTGTTAAGTGATGCAAAGCATGGCGATCACACTCACTTTGAAGTTATTACAGTGCATATTATGACTCACGACGGGTATGAAGGGATGGGATATACCTACACTGGCGGCAAAGGTGGTCGCGCAATTTATTCACTCCTTAACGATGAAATAAAGCCCGGTCTAATTGGACAAAATTCTATGTCTATCATGGCAATTTGGGACAAATTGCAGTGGGATCTTCATTATGTTGGCCGAGGTGGACTACTTAGCTTTGCGATTTCAGCAGTTGATATAGCGCTGTGGGATATTAAGTGTAAGCGCTTAAATGCACCATTATGGCAAGTTGCGGGTGGTAGCAGTGACCAAACAAAATGCTATGCAGGCGGAATAGATTTAAACTTTAGCCAAGAAAAACTGCTTAGTAATATAGATGGTTATTTAAATCGTGGCTTTAATGCAGTAAAAATTAAAGTCGGTAAACCCAACTTTAAAGAAGATATAGAACGTGTAGCCGCAGTAAGAGAGCTAATAGGTAAAGATAAAATACTTATGGTAGATGCCAATTACTCAATGACTGTTGAGCAAGCTATTCGTTTTGCTAAATCAATTGAAAAATACGACATAACCTGGTTTGAAGAACCGACTATACCTGATGATTACAAAGGCTTTGCTCGCATAGCACAAGCGACTTCAATACCGCTTGCAATGGGTGAAAATTTGCATACATTGCACGAATTTGGCTATGCGATTAGTCAAGCTAAATTAGGTTTTTTACAACCAGATGCATCAAATATTGGTGGCATAACAGGGTGGTTACATGTAGCGAGTATGGCATATACCCATAATTTACCTATTTGTAGCCATGGCATGCATGAACTACATGTATCACTGTTGGCATCTCAGCCTCACGCTGGTTTTTTAGAAGTTCATTCATTCCCTATAGATGAATATACAACACGTCCTTTAAAGCTTGAAAATGGGCAAGCGTGCGCGCCAGATATAATTGGGACGGGTGTAGAATTTGACCCTCAACTAATGAGAACACATTTAATTAAACAGTCGTAACTAGAAAAATTAGTAATAAAAGAAAAGAGTTGTTGTGTGTCCACAAATTCAGTGTAGAAATTATTTATCAAGGAATGAATGATAATCTCTTTGTCATAAGTTTTAATTTATGAGTACTGATTTTGTGGACGCTTTTATAAAGGTAAATAGTTATTGCCATTGCAAATATTGATTGTTTTACACAAACCCAAATTGCTAAGTCTGCTGTAAACCCGATGGTTGTAATTAACGCCGAGAATAGTTTTATTTCAATGCTTTAAATTAATTAGTTAAGGGCTCTCACAACCCCACCAAAGCCAGCTTAAATTGCTGGCTTTTTTTATATTTTAAAAATAGCAATAAAGAGCATCAAATTACCATTTTTAAGCCAAATCCGTGTATTTGTATCATTAAGTTGTGATTAAAATGGTGTATCAAAAATAGATTAATAATAGAAATTAGGTTTCATTATGACGTCAAAAGTAACTGGTATTAGCGAGTTTTCCGATGCGTTTGCACAGCAACGAAAAGTAACAGGAATGGGTCAAATGGATGACCAAAACGATCCTGTAAATATGATCTTAGGCTTAAAAGATGTACGAAAAGCAGCGCATAATTGTGCTGTTTTTCAATCGGGTGCTAAACCTGGACGTATTGTAATTCCATCAGAAGTGGCAATACGTGAAACACGCCAAATTCCATTTGAAGTCGACCTGCCTGAGCACGGCGGTTTTCGTGAACTATTAAACCCTTGGTTTAAACGCCCATTAGATGAATGTTACCAAGCGCGTTTACAAACCATTATTGATGAAACCATTGAAAACGCCTTTAAAGCAGAGTCGTTTGATGTGGTGTCACAATTTGCTTTACCACTTCAATCTAAAGCGTTAACGCTTTTACTTAATACCTCAATGGATAAAGCACAAACATGGATAGATTGGGGTACTCATGTATTTAGAAGTGAAGGCAGTGACCTTGATGGCGATAAAGCCAATATTCTATACAACTACATTGATGAGCAAATAGAAAACGCCATTGCAATCCCGGGTGATGATTTATATTCAGTGCTTTTAAATTCACAGGCGAACGGTAAAAAGCTGAGTAAAGAAGAAGTAAAAGGTGTGATGATCCTCACCTTTGCAGGGGGGCGCGACACCGTTATAAACGCGATCACAAACTCTATTGCCTACTTTAGCGAAAACATCAGCGATTTAAAGCGTATTGATGATGAGCCTGAAATATTAAACAGGGCCGTAGAAGAACTAATTCGCTATTTTTCGCCGCTTACGCAAATGGGCCGTGTCGCTACGCAAGACACAAGTGTATGTGAGCACGCTATAAAAGCCGACACACGAGTTTCGTTATGTTGGGCGTCGGCTAATCGCGATGAAAAGGTATTCAAAGATCCCAACAATGTCGACTTCGATCGAAAAGTTAACCCGCATATTAGTTTTGGTTTTAGCCATCACAATTGTTTGGGCGCAACGCATGCCCGCCAAATTCTACGTCAACTAGTGTTATCACTTGCTAATAAAGTTGCTCAAATAGAGACAATAAAAGCAGATGAAAATATTGAAAAACTCGGTGAGTTTTCAAGAAAGGTAGGCTTTAACAGTCTGCACGTTAGCTTTAAATCAAAATAAAAACACCGTAGAAAATAGTTAAATAAATACAGCAACAAGTAAAAGTAGAGGATTAATACGATGGCGAAAGTAATATTTATAACCAAAAAAAACGATGCAGTTGAAGTAGAGGGCGACAGTGGCTCGCTAATGGAACTGGCATCAGCAAATGGTGTTGCTGGTATTGATGGTGATTGTGGCGGTGTATGTTCGTGTGCAACGTGTCATATTTACTTAACACCGGATGACTTTAAAAAAGTAGGTAAACCCGATGAGATAGAAAGCGACATGCTAGAGCTGGACGATAACGTAACGCAATACAGCCGTTTATGTTGCCAAATTGAGGTGTCTGAAAATATTGATGGCATGACCTTCAGAGTAGCCAATTAAAAGCGGGTACAGCATTATGCAAAACACACAATTAGAGCCAAACTCACTGCAGCAAAGCGTTGTTATTATTGGTGCAAGCCATGGCGGCGTTAACTTTGCATTTAACTTACGCCAGCAAGGTTGGCTGGGTAAAATTACGTTACTCGATAGCGATCCTGAACTGCCATATCACAGGCCACCGCTGTCTAAAAAAACGCTGCAATCGTTAGAGGTAAAATCAATACCTTTAAAGGTGCAAAAATCCTACACAGATAGCCATATAGATTTATGTTTAGGTGAGCGTGTTACTGCAATTAACAAGCAAAACAAAACAGTGACTCTTAAAAATAATAAACAACTAGATTTTGATAAATTAGTGATCGCGACTGGTTGCTCGCCCTTTATACCCCCCATTAAAGGCCTTAGTGAAACTGTAGATGAATATGGCACCTCTCAATATTTCGCAATGCGAACACATAGTGATGCCGTAGCAATAAAAAAAGCGCTAAGTGCAAGCACTAACAAAGAAGTGGTGATTATTGGTGGAGGTTATATCGGCCTTGAATCGGCGTCATCCTTTATTGCACTTGGCGCTAAAGTAACGGTTATCGAAAAACAAGAAAAAATACTATCGCGAGTCACATCATCTGCTATGTCTAACTTTTTAACTGATTTACACAAAACGAAGGGGGTAGACCTGCAAACAGCAAAAGATATTGTACAAATTAAGCACACAAACAATAAACATTATGTGCAATGTAGTGATGGCAGTGAGTATCCCGCCGATTTTATTTTAATTGGCGTAGGTGTAAGGCTAAATACACAACTTGCAACAGATGCTGAGCTGGTGGTTGAGCAAGGCATAAAAGTAAATGACGTATGCCAAACATCACACCCTGATATCTACTCAATTGGTGATTGCACTATTCATTTTAATAAAATTTATAATCGTTGGATCAGACTTGAGTCGATACAAAACGCAGTTGACCAAGCTAAAGTTGCTGCGCAGTTTTTAGCTAAAAATAATACGTCAGCTCCTGCACTCCCTTGGTTTTGGTCAGATCAATACGAATATAAATTACAAATAGTAGGTTTATCACAAGGCTATAACGAGATTATTAAGCGCCAAGAAGCTCCCGGTCAATTTTCACTTTGGTACTTTAATAACGACACACTGCTTTGTGTGGAAGCTGTTAATTATGCAAAGGCCTATGTACTTGGCACACAGGCTATTAAGCAAGGTTTAAAGGTAAACAAACAGGTATTGAACAATTTGACTATAGCACTTGCAAAACCTCAGTTATTTCAGGCGTAACTGCTGTCGATACTGATGCGGAGTCACTTTAAAGTGATGTTTAAACTGCTTAATAAAATACGACGGGCTAGAAAAGCTTAAATCGTAAGATATATCAGTCACCGAAACATTACTTTGCCCGAGTAACCGTGCGGCATTATATAACTTGTGCTGAATCAGGTAGTCGGAATAAGGCACTCTAAAGTGCTTTTTAAATACCCTTGAAAAATACGAAGGTGATAAATGGCAAAGGGCTGCGGCTTGCTCAAGTGACAGGTTAAGGCCGTTATTTGTTTTAAGCTCATTAATTACCGGAGCAAGCTTTTTAAAACTTGCTGAGCTACTTAATGACGTTTGCTGCTTAGATAAACTGCTTTTACCATATTCGCACACCATAGTGATTAAGCTATCAAACAGTTGAGCACAGGTTTTACTTTTAGGATTTTCGTTAAATTCGCTAAGCATCCAAGCGAGCAACTTATGAATCCTTTTTTGTATTTCAATGCTAAAGCTTAAATGCAAACCAGTTTTTAGTAATTCTATAAATTCTTGTAAGGCCTGATTATTAAGGCGTTCAGGCATAAATTGCACAATATACCAAGATTTAGGGCGCGGATTTAAAGCAAAGTCGTGGGTTTCCATAGCGGGTGTAAAAACGGCCTCAAAATCAGAAAGAATCGATTCACCTTGATGATAAAAATAAGTGCCGTCAATTTGTTCAAAAAATATAAATTCATGCACCTGATGAAAGTGCATAAAACATGAATAGCTATCGTGCTGAAGATAACTTACATGATGAATTTCGAAATCGTAACCGTCTTTTATACAAAACGGTTCACAGTAAATTGTCGGTTGCTTCATAACATAATACTTATATTTAGAGACTTAGGAGTCTACATGTACAAGGCAAAAGCTGCAATTGCAGATGGAAAAGGCGGTTTTTTCTTCGATACCGTTAATGTCGGAAAACCAAGTGCTGGCGAAGTAAAAATTAAAATAAAAGCCTCAGGTATTTGTCATACAGATTGGGATTCAATTAAAACGTGGAATAAAAAATTTATCATTGGTCATGAAGGCGCAGGAACCGTTGTTGAGTTGGGCGAAGGTATAACGGAATTTACTATCGGCGATAAAGTAATACTAAATTGGGCAATTCCGTGTGGTGAGTGTTTCCAGTGCCAAGAGGGTAATTTACACATTTGTGAAGTAAATAGCCCCGTAACTGGCAATGGTTTATGCGGACACGCAGGTAAACAAGCGTGTGAGCATAATGGCAATAGCTTAGAGCGCTCATTTCATTTAGGTACGATGAGCGAATACACCGTCGTTAAGGCTGCTGCAGTTATAAAAATACACAGTGACATTCCTTTTCCAAGTGCAAGTATTGTTGGTTGCGGCGTAATGACCGGTTACGGATCAGTAGTTAATGCAGCTAAAGTAAAAGCAGGTTCTTCAGTGGCCGTATTAGGCTGTGGAGGCGTAGGACTAAATGCAATACAAGGGGCTGCAATTTCAGGCGCCGCTAAAATAATAGCAATTGATTTGTCACCGGAGCGATTAACACAAGCTAAAGCATTTGGTGCTACACATACCGTACTTGCTAAAAAGTATGACCCTGATTTAGTTCACATGATAAACGAAGTTAAAGCGCTAACAAATAGTCGCGGAGCCGATTATGCCTTTGAGTGTACAGCAGTGCCGGCACTTGGTTCAGCGCCATTAGCATTAATACGCAGCGCGGGAGTTGCGGTACAAGTGAGTGGCATTGAGCAAAAAATAGATTTTGATTGCGAACTATTTGAGTGGGATAAAATTTATATAAATCCGCTCTACGGGCAATGTAATCCTAAGCGCGACTTTGCTCAAATACTAGACCTTTATGACGCAAAAAAGCTCAAGCTCGATGAGCTAGTCACAAAAACTTACTCGTTAGATGAGTTACAAACAGGCTTTGACGACATGCTAGCAGGGCGTATCGCTAAAGGTGTCGTCGTGTTTGATGATTAAAGGAGTATAAAATGGCAATTCATCGTTTAGAAATATCAAATAGCAGCTACACCGCTGATAACTTTGTAACGCTAACCGCGTATAGCAGCCACTTAAAAGGGCGAGGTGATATAAGCATTTACCAAGAAGCAACCAGTAATAAAAATGTACCTATAATTGTATTACTGCATGGTGTGTATGGTAGCCACTGGGTGTGGAGCCAGCTAGGGGGCGTACATAAAGTGTATCAGCAGCTTCGTAGCAGTGGCCTTAACGAGTTTGTATTAGTGATGCCATCAGATGGCGCGCACGCCGAGGGCAGCGGGTATTTGCCACTTAAAAATGCAGATTATGAAGCATGGATAGTTGATGATGTGATTAGCGCTGTTATTCAAACTCAACCAATGTGCTCGAGCTCATCAAATATTTATATTACGGGCCTTTCAATGGGAGGGTATGGAGCATTATGTTTAGGTGCAAAGCATCCAACTATTTTTAGCGGTATATCAGCGCATTCATCAATTACTGAGCTTGACGACTTTAATCACTTTGTTGATGAACACACTCTAAAGCCACTAAAAAAAACCACTGATAAGTACAAAGGCGACGTGTTTAAAACATTGAGCGCGAATAAAAAGACATTACCGCCACTGCGATTTGATTGCGGAAAAGACGATGTACTTTTTAGTGCTAATACTGCGCTTGCAAAAAAGCTAGTTGATGAAAATGTTCCTCATACGTTCGATATTTTTGCAGGCACCCATTGCTGGGAGTATTGGCACGAACATGTAGCTAAAACTATGATCTTTTTTGCTCAATTAGAAAGCAAAACTCACACACAATTAAAATAAGGAAATAACCCATGAAAGTCATTAGCTCACTTTTAATTGCATTTGCATGTACTGCATCAAGCAATTTAGTCGCACAGCCAGAAGTATCCGTAAATTTAAACGTAAAGCGAAGTATTGACGGCCTATCAACCTTTGATAGAAGCAAATATATTGTTATGCACTCGATGCTAACAACAACCGATTGGAAGGGGGAAGAAGATAAGCTCGACTACTTACTTAACGACCTTGATGTGTACTTTGGTCGTGATAACGGTTCTATGCCGTATTACGCGACTCAAGTTGAGCAAAACCCAAATAATCTAGGGTACGCAAGCCCTGAGAGTATCGCTGCTTATGGCAAAACTGCTCGCGAAGATTATTATGGTAAAACGTTGTCGAAGCTTCATAAATACGACAATAGAGCCCATGTAATGATAGGCGGGCAAATTAATCAGTTTTGGATTGGTAATCATAAAGGCAAAGGCGAATGGAGCTTTGCTAATACCGATGCCGTGGGTCAATACATGGGACATTTTGTAAATGAATTTTATCGAAATGACAACCAAGGACCGAACAAAGGCCCAGCACGCCCACAATACCTTGAAATACTTAATGAGCCACTTTACGAACTTGTTGATGTACATCATGGTAAGCCTATCGATACATTTATTTTTCATAACGAAGTAGCCCAAGGCATACGAAAAGTTAATACAAGTATTAAGATTGGTGGGTACACCACTGCCTTTCCATGGTTTGACGATAACAATTTCAATCGTTGGGATGAGCGAATGAAGCTATTTTTAGATACCAGCGGTGAATACATGGATTATTTTTCGATTCACCTTTATGACTTTGGCTACTTAAACCGCGATAAAGGCGTTGCTAACTTTAAAGGAGCCCGTATAGAAGCCACTATGGATATGATGGAGCAATACGAAAAGCTTAAACTAGGTAAGGTAAAACCTTTCATGATTTCGGAATACGGCGGGCGTGACCATAAAACAGAAGCAACGCCATGGACTGCAATAAATGACTGGCAAACTATGAAATCGTTTAGCCCTATGATGATGCAATTTATGGCTAAACCGAATCTCATACTTAAAGCCATTCCATTTAGTTTAGCAAAAGCAGAGTGGAGTGGTAATGAGGGACGCGATTATGCTTGGCGCTTACTACGCCACAATGACGAAAAAACAGGTGAAACAGGCGATGAATATGTATTCACCGACATTATTAAATTTTATCAATTGTGGTCAGATGTAAATGGCACACGTGTTAATACTGAATCAAACGAAGCCGACTTACTAGTAGATAGTTATGTAAACAATAACAAAGCATATGTAATTATCAGTAATTTAGAAACAAGTGCTAATAGCGCCTTGCTAAATTTAACAGAGCTACCAAGCAATCCGATTAATAACATTAAAATTAAGCACTTGCACTTTGCTAATGGTGAACCAACACTTACAACAACATCACAAAATATTGGTGTAAAAAATGAGTTACCAAAAAGCATTAACATAGGCGCAGAAGCCACAGTAATTATTGAATATACGTTCAGCGACAATATAAAAATTATTGCTGAGTCTGACGAGCATAAATACTATGCAACAACCTACAAACAGGCAATTAAAGCCAATACAGCGCTTAAATTTAACATTAACGATGTAAAAATAAGTGAATATGGTAAAGGTATATTGCGTTTAAGTTTTGGTAGAGAGCATGATTTAGCTCAACAACCTATCGTTAAAGTAAATGACACTTTAGTTACTGTACCAACCGATTATGCCGGTGATGAGCAAGTATTTCGCCCACAAGTATTTAGTATGCTAGAAATCGAAGTACCAAACGAGCTGTTAAAAACCAATAATACAATATTAGTTACATATCCTGATGATGGCGGATTTGTTAGCAGCGTGACGCTCCAAGCGTTTGAGTACAGTGATGATATTTAATTTAAAAAACTAACTATTTGTTATGATATAAAAAGCAAGGTCACTAATTATTAGTGGCCTTAGTTGTTATTCGTCCGCTTTTTAAATTCATAGACAATCTTTAATTATCACAGAAGTCTTATTAAATTTTAAAAATAGATGGCATAATTCGTATGCATTAGTGATTGATCTTTATGTGTATTATATTTACTTGTGCTATTGGCCGAAAAGAAAACAGATGCCTTAATGGTTGGCGGAAGCTTATTTTATGTTTATCCCGCACTACTTGTTTATGGGGTACCAATATCAATTTTATTAAAAAAATTTAATGTTTTTAATTTACCTATGGTTCTTTTAGCGAGTGTAACTCCATTTATTATAATTATTCCAATGGGATGGAATGAGCCTATAATACCCTTATTTGTAATTTGCTTTGGCTCTATTGTTGTGGCTATAGGTTGTTGGTATACACGTTTACTCTTATTTAAAAATAAAAAATAACCAATAACCTGTTGCAGTTTAAAAGAGAGTTACCGACTATCAATCATAAGTATATCTAGTTTATGTTGAGCCCTGGTTTGATTTTTTATGTCGATAGGTTCAATCATTTCGCATTCGTCTCTGATCATTTCAGGAATGAGGCTTGGGTAGTGGCGACAGTCCTCTGGGCGGTCGAGGTAAATACTGCAGGTATACATATTTTTAGCGAGAGGATCTTTTTTAGGCGCAATTTCTAAAAATGGGCACACTTGAAGTCTTAAGCCTGTTTTTGGGTCAAACCAAATTTCGTTGTTTTTAACGTATTCATAAATTTCGGGGTTAAAGAGCTCCCATAAATCTATTTCCTCTTTCGTTGCGCTTAAATCGCCGCCGCCATATTTAATACAGCATTTACCACACTGGTTGCATTCTTTCATAATTTGCTAATTTGGTTGGCTGTTAACGAGTTTAAGTTAGTTATTAGTGTAGCACCAAATTTATTATTAACGCTCTACTGAATTTACCCATCCTTTAATTTTTGGGTGTGTAAACAATAGTTAGATACAATAACTTAAGTTAAAACCCTTTGTTACATTTTATATAGTACAGGCTTTATTTAATGGTTTACTCTAAAGGTAGCGAAAAATATTACAAACCCCGCTTGAGCAACTGTGTGATTGTTAAATGTTGCTGAGCGCAGATACCTAAGCAGGGCGTTATTATGAAGGAGGCTGTCACTAAGTTAAAAACAGAATTTAATGCAAAGCTATTGTATTGGAACAATCTTAAAAGTAGCAAAGCCAAAGCGG
The DNA here is from genome assembly GCF_015864375.1 of Pseudoalteromonas sp. SWYJZ19. Lineage (NCBI taxonomy): Bacteria > Pseudomonadati > Pseudomonadota > Gammaproteobacteria > Alteromonadales > Pseudoalteromonadaceae > Pseudoalteromonas > Pseudoalteromonas sp. SWYJZ19. The sequence goes on along the minus strand of NZ_JADYXI010000015.1, from coordinate 107,558 downwards.
CAATCATCCTATTATTTTTAGTTGTCATTGCACTTAAAGTCTTTACGACCATTTTTACGTTGGATTGGGTTGCAAGTTTATTCAGCGTGTAAGTTTACCAAGAGTAATTGCGATAAAGTTTAATCTCAGAGTGTTTAACGCCTACGCGATGTTCATTATTAATGTATTATTACGCTATACACCAAATTAAATAAATCAGTTGTTTAAATACGTTTTATAATGACTGTAATGATACATTTTAGCTAAATTGAGTGAGTAAATGAGTTTAGCTGCATTAAAGGATAACCAGTGATGATGAATACAAAAGTATATAAAGCGGTACATGATCTAGCAGAAGATTTAATGGCGGCGGCTAACAAAAATAACCGTGAAAAGTTTGAGTCGTTATTTGCTCAATTAAAAGCTATTTGTATTGAAAACGAAAACACCTCAAAAGATCACCCTGTACAATGGGAAACTTTAGCTGATTTTACCGAAGAGTTAGAAGAGGCAATTACTACTTACGAAAAAGCATTAGAAAAGTCGATTGCGATTAATAACAAAGATCACATGTCGTCGGTTTCTTTTTCAATGGCTACATTACAGCTTGAGCTTGGCCAAAAAGATGAAGCTATTAAAAACCTTCAAAATGCTAAAGTCAGCGCCAATAAAATTGAAGACAAAGAGCTTAAAGCTGAAATACACGACCTACTAGAGTCGCTTATTGAAGAAGAAGGTTAAATACATAAAAGTATAACTTATCCATATTAAATGTGATTTTTGTGGATTTAGCTTGAGCTTAATAAAGCGCTGATGGTTTATACCCTCAGCGTTTTTTTATGTTCGCTATAAATACTAAACCAAAATAAAAGGCTTACTATTGAGCTAGCTTATTCATAAAGTCGATAATGTACTTTGCAATTTCTACTGGTTTTTCTTCAACGCTAAAGTGCCCTGAATCGAGTAAATAGAGTTCAGCGTTCGGTACATCTTTTAAGTATGCTTTAGCGCCTTCGGCTATGAATGCTGGGTCGTTTTTACCCCATACAATTAACGTTGGTGGTTGGTACTTGCGTAAATAAGCTTGCCACTTTGGATAGTCGAGAAGGTTGTTGTAGTAATCTTGTAGCAATTGCACTTGAATTACTCTATCGGCTTTGGTTTGTAAAAAGTGAAGATCGTGCGTCCAGCTATCTGGGCTCATCACTTCTGGGTTACTTTGTACGTCTCGTAAATACTGCTTATTAATAATGGCTTGTTCAGACGTGAACGAATAAATTTTATCTTGCTGAGCTTTCGAACTATCTTCATTCGCGGCTTTAAAAAATGCTTGCCTCGGTAGGGTTAGCCCCTCTAAATACGCATTACCATTTTGTACAATAAGTGCATCAAGTTTATTAGGATTACTTAACAGCATTCTAAAGCCTACAGGTGCTCCAAAATCTTGAATGTAGAGGCTGTAGCGCTTTACTTTAAGCGTTGTCAGTAGTCCTTCAACATATCTAGCCAGTAACTCAAATGTATATTTTTGAGTTTCTGGGTTTGGGCGGTCGCTATAACCTGAGCCTAAATAATCAGGTGCTATCACATGATAACGCCCAGATAAAAGCGGAATAAGCTCACGGTAGCTATGTGATGACGACGGATAACCATGTAAAAGTACAATTGTTTGCTCATGTTGCTTGCCTGCTTCTCGATAAAATATTTTTTTACCATTTACGTTTGCATATTTGTAAGTGGTTTTTGAAGGCCATACAGCATCTGTGGCGTACACTTTGGCGGTAAGTGTAGACATAGATACTAATAAAAACACAATAAATGAGGCGATGTGAGCAGGTCTTATTTTAAGATTGTTTTGTATATCTGGGTGCATAACTAAACTCGTTAATGTTTTGGTAATACTGCTTTATTAACAAATTAGACCAGCCATCTTAATAATTACATTCATTAAAACTTCCAATTTACTTAAATGTCTAAGTATAAAATATAATAATTGTTAACAGTTTAACCTCTAAAATATCAATTCGAATCTGTCGTAAAAAAATATATTCTTAAAAAACTAAGTGCATATATAAAAATTTAATTCTTGTACTTATTTCATGCCGATAAATTAAAAAGTATTTAGTAACATATGCTTACGGTTGTTTTTTGTCGTGTGTGTTATAAGTGACTATTATTTGTAACTATAAATATTGTGTTCATGTTGTTCATTTAAACTTTAAATTCACGTGCCTATTTATGGTACTAAAGTGTGGAATTTGAACAAATCATTAATTCATTGTTGCATACAGTTAATTGTTAACATTATATTGATTGTGAATTCGATGCCTTTACACAAAGGATTAATTTTCACACCAAGATAGGTAACAAAAAATGAAAAAAAGCTCATTGTATTGCGCGATTTCGAGCGCGCTATTACTTTCAAGCGTTTTTAATGCACACGCTGGCACTGTTATTAAACAAACGTCTTCACAAATGTGTTTTAGAACCGCTGATAATGCAGTAAATGGTACTCAAGTAGTATTAAACAATAACTGTAGCGGTGATGCAGCAGGGTTTAGCTGGACATCTGGTGGGAGTATAAAGCACGTTAAGTCGGGTTTATGCGTCCACCCTGGCGGCTTAGCAAACCCCGTCGATGGACAGCAACTTGTTTTGTGGTCGGGTTGTGACTTTGATAACCGAGTGAAGTTTACTAAAACGTCGGCTAATGCTATTAAGCATGTATCAGGAGGTAAATGTGTTCAACCAACTAACACATCAGACGGTAGTAATTTAGTTGTTAAATCGCAGTGTGGTGCAAATCAAAGTAAGTTTGTTGTTGAGCAACAAGTAAATAGCGGTGCAAACGTTAGTAACGATACAGTCAAGGTACAGTTTAATATTGATACTAAGCATGCGGTGGGTCAGTTTGATAGTTTTGATCGTCGTAAGTTTATTACATTGCACTCATCTAATACCGAAAGTGACTGGTTTGGAAATAATGCTCAAAGTTTAAATGCGCCTAATGCTGATCCTAATTTAATGACGAACTTTTTAGAAAATTATGATGTATATTTTGGCCGCGATACCGGCAGCATGAAATATCAATTAACACAGTTACCAGAAGATTCGGCTAAACCAGGTTATGCAAGTGCGGTAACGGCTACAACTAATGGTGGCGGTGTTAAATGGAATTACTCCAATATTACCACAGATGAAGCTAAAGCAATGCGAAAGCATGAAGGGCGTAACAGTGATTTAATTGTCGCAGCACAGCAGCACCCTTATTACCCAGATGGTACTAAAATTGGTAACCAAAACTGGTCTTTTTCGCAAACTGATACTGCCGGCGAACCACTAGGCACCGCGCTTGGTGATTATATGGCGCAGTTTTTACAAAAGTACTTTAAAGCTGGCGCATCAGATACTCTAGGTCAAAAGCGCCCAACATACCTTGAAGTTATGAACGAGCCACTATTTGAACTACACGACTTTCCTCATAAAGGTTATGACAAAGAAAGTCTATATGACATCTTTAGGCTACATAACTCAGTTGCAGATGTAGTTCATAATAATTCAGCATTGAACGATGTAAAAGTAGGCGGTTTTACAGTGGCATTTCCTGATTATGAAAAAGGGGCAAACTATTTTGATAATTGGAAGCAACGCGACAAGGCATTTCTAGATATTGCAGGAGATAAAATGGATTTTATTTCGATGCACTTATACGATTTTCCAAACTTTCCAGGCGGCCCTGGTGGTCAACATCAAGAGCAATACCGTAAAGGTAGTAACATGGAAGCGACTCTTGATATGGTTGAGCAATACATGGCTTATAAATGGGGGAGTATTAAACCAATAGTCATTTCGGAATATGGATCGCAACTGCAAGGGTCTTTTGGCACTAAATGGACACCGCAACGTGATTGGCTATGTTTAAAAGCAATGAGCTCTATGCTTATGAGCTTTATGGAAAGGCCTAACCGTATTGATAAAGCCATACCGTTTATTCCATTAAAAGCAGAGTGGGGCCGTATAAGCGATACCATTCCGTATTACTGGCGTTTACTACGTCAAGCTAAAGAGGGAGAAGGTGAAACCGGCGAGCAGTGGGTTTACACCGAAATGGTTAAGTTTTACCAGCTTTGGTCAGATATTAAAGGGACGCGAATCGATAGCTGGGCGAGTGATTTGGATATACAAGCAGATGCTTATGTTGATGGCAAAGATGTTTATTTGGTATTAAACAGCCTTGAAAATTCACCAACCAATATTGATTTAAGTGTTTTAGGCGGTGGTTCTAATAGCGTTACTGGCGTAAACATTAAGCATTTACATCCTGATGCTCAAGGTAAACCAGTCCTTGATGATAACGATAGTACAGTATTACCTGATTTAGTTAATTTGGGCACAGAGTCAACGATGATCATTAAAATTAGTCATCAAAGTAATGTGATAATTAATAATATTAATCAAGAAACTAAGCACTACGCAAGTGCTGTGGTTAAAGATATTGTTGCTAACTCAACTCAGTTTTTTACAATTAATAACGTTGATAAAGGAACTAATGGCGAGGCAGTATTACGCTTAGGTGTTGGTCGTCCTCATGGTAAGTCGCTTACACCTACGGTTACTGTTAATGGTAATAAAGTCGCTGTACCTACTGATTTTAGAGGGTACGACCAGGTTAATGGAGGGTTAGGACGCGAACGTTTCTTTGGTGTACTTGAAATACCGGTACCTTATAGCGACCTTGCAAAAACGAATAGTATTGAAGTGACATTTCCAGACACTGGCGGCGCTGTTAGTTCACTTACACTACAAAACTTTAAAATGAGTAAACGTATTACTCGCTAAAAAGGTGTAATAAAGGTTAAGTAATAAACAAACTGCGGGTTTATCTATATAATAGATTCGCAGTTTTTTATTTTTATCGAATCTTTCCGAGAAAACCCATTGTTCGACGCGAAGCGGCGTCGATGGGATGAATCGGAATAACTAGCCCTGATCTTGAATGTATTTTCGAATTGTATCAGCAGAAGCATTTCCAACTGAGCAAGCAAAATACCCGTCAGACCAAAAGGTTTTCTCGATCCAGAATTACTTTTTCAACTACTTAAATCTCGACCATAGGCTTTGTGTCGTTGATTGTTTAATTCTACGAACATAACTCGCAACACAAATGGTCGGGGAAATCGTAAGCAATATGTGTATATGATCTTTGTCTACCTCGATCTCTTCAATATTAAATTCTGAGCGCTCTGCAATTTCAGAGATTTTTTGTTTTACACATTCACCTAAGTTACCTTGTAGCAATTGCCTTCTATATTTCACAACTAAGATTAAATGTAACGCTATTAGATAGTTGCAGTGTGATTTAGTTTCATATTCCATCTTGACAACCCTTTCATATACAGTAGTCTATACAGTATATGAACAAGACGCTTAGATACAATTACAGACTGAATCCTACGCCAGAACAAGAAGCTAAACTCATAGAGTTTGGCGCGACAGCGCGTGGTATTTGGAACTTATTGCTATCTGAAAATAGGCGTCGATATGAGTTCGATAAAACATTCTTGTTCTACAAAGATATGGCCTCGCTTCTTAAGGAAATAAAGCCTTTTGAAGAGTTTACGTGGATTAAATCTTTTGACTCGGCAGCAGCTCAGCAAGTTGCTCGCGACTTAGAAACAGCGTTAAAGAACGCAATCTCGAAAGGCCGTTTGCAGCGCTTTCCAAAGCATAAAATCTCATACAAACAGAAAAAACTTCACAACGATTCATTTCGAGTGGTAAACAATTCTAATTGCATCCGTATTGAAGATGGCACTATCAGTATTCCAAAAGTTGGTAAAGTGCCTATCATTTTACATCGCGAACTGGCGAGCAAAATCAAAACGGTAACTATTCAGTATCGCCACGGTAAATGGGAATGCAGTATTACTCAAGAAGTGGAGTGCAAAACAGCGCTTCGCGTTTTAAAAACAATCACAGGTTTTGACATTAACTCAAAGCAAACGGTAGTTGGCTCGAACGGCTACGTGGGCGACAATCCAAAGTTTTTAAAGCAATCAAAAGCAAAATTAAATCAATTGCAACGTCAGCTTGCTCGCCGAAATAAAGGCTCAAATCGCTGGCACAAAACAAAACAACGCATCAATAAATTACACGGTAAAATCTCAAGGCAAAGGCTCGACTTTGCACACCAAATCTCACGACAGATAACCAATGGAAATGACATTTTAGTGTTTGAAGATTTAAACGTAAAAGCGATGCAAAAATTCAATGGCAGCATGGTGGCCGACAATGTGATGGCTCTGATAACTCAGCTTTCAAAATACAAGGCTGAGCTTGAAGGCAAGCTCTATCATGAAATTGGTCGATTTGAAAAATCGACTGGGATTTGCGCAGAATGCGGCCAGCACCATGTTTTAACATTGAACGATAGACATTTCATTTGTGTGGCTTGCGGAGCGAATCAAAATCGCGACCTTTCAGCGGCTAAAAGCATAGCGAACACAGGTGAGTTAGACTTAATAGCGGCTGGAATCGTCGCAAGGGTTAATCCCACTTCTCAGCGGAAAGCAGCTAATAAAATAAAAGTCTTCGAGCTATCGAAGTTTGCTGTTGGATCTGAGAAAAAAGAAGCAGCCTAGCATTCAAAAGCTAGACTGTAGAAGCCGATTGATCGACACGTAGTGGCGTCGATGGGTAGTTCACTAGTATGGCTACAACCACCTAACACGATACAAATAAACTAATACTAAATATGCGAGAAATGGCTTTAGGTGTATTTTTGCTGTTAAGCCTGTGAGTTTTATGCTTCACAATGAGTACAAGGTACTCATTATTAAAAATAAACACTTTTCTCAGAGCGTTAAACTTAGCATGGTTGTTTTATTAATTTAATGGGGTATGTTTTAGAGGAGTTCCACTGGCCAACATACAAGTTATCGTCTTGATCTACGCAAATACAATGCACGTGATTAAAAATGTCCCCGTTACTTTGCATCGGTTGTAGTTCACCGTTTATGTACTGGGGTTGCGGTGCTCCTAAATTAGCTATGAGCGTGTTATTTTTATCAAATATACTAATAAAGCCAGAGTCGTCAGCATTTTTATTGTCAATATGCGACCAGCAAACAGGTGCATAAAATAGTTCGCCTTTGAACACGGGACCGCCAATATATGCCCCATTAGCGCTAATTCTATCAAGGTACTTACCATCAAACGAAAATACTTTTAAACATTGCTCAAAACGAGAGCTTACTATTAATGTGGGATTTGATGGATCGCGTAAGTCTACTTCAATACCGTGGGTGTTGTGTAAATTGTAATTTTCGTCATCATTATGGTGACCGCCCCAATGGTTTATATAGCGGCCTTGTTTATCATAATGCAGTAAAAAGTCGCTACCATAACCGTCGGTTACGTATAAGTCCCCATTGGGGGCAATGGCAATATCAGTAGGGCGAAAAGGTTGCTCGGGTTTATAAGCACCGCACGTTTGTGGATGGCCAATACTGTAAATCAGTTTGCCATCTAAGGTCATTTTGGAAATAAAGCCAGCCTGTGGAATGACATTGTTAGTAGGGCTATCCCATTGCTCTGTGCTGTGACCATCCCAGTGGCGATTAACAATCCAGCCACTATCTACAACGTATAAAAATTCTTGCTCGCCTTCTTTTACAATTTTTATAGCGTGTCCACCAGGAAAAGAGCTTCCAAAAGCGTCAAGTAATTCACCGTTTTGGCTATAAACTAAAATATTATTAGTCGTGTTATCGGTGATCATAAATATTCTCCCTTGTGAGTCCATCACCATCGCATGACAATTTTCTATAGGGTATTTATTTGGGTTTAACTTCCCCCAGTGGGCGTCTATTTTGTATTTAAATTGACCTTGGCCAATTATTTTCCCGTGCGGGTCTTCGTCATTTTTAGGAGTAGCGTGAGGTATAAGGTGTTTTTGCTCTGAGGTTAACATACAGAATTTTCCATATAAAAAAACCAGCTTATGCATTGGGCTATAATGCATAAGCTGGTTTAGGCTAGAAGGTTACTTTAAGTGCGTTCTTTTGCTTTAAAATTTAAAATAGCATCATCGTTAACGCGATTTAAAGGGTAATAAACAGCTTCGTTTTCTTTAAATGGTTGGTTGCTAATCGCATTGTAAGCACTGATCATTGACCAGCGAGGTTCTGCAGCACGGTTTTGATTTGATTTATGCAGTAAATTACAGTGGAAAAACAGTACATCACCTGGTTCAAGTTCTACATTGATAAGTTCATGGTACTTCATTGCTTCTTCTACAAACTCTAAACAGGCGCCTTTTTGGTCACCCGTTTTACTGTGATCTAATCGTCCCAAATGATGTGAGCCTTTAAGTACTTGCAAGCAACCATTTTCTTGCGTCGCTTTATTAATGGCGACCATACAGCTAATTGATTTTGGATAAAGCATGTAGTTATCACGATGCCAGTAGCCAAAATCTTGATGCCATTCCCAGGCGCCACCTACAAATGGTTCTTTCATCATAATTTTAGTGCTGGTGTGGTACACCTCTTCGCCAATAAGTGTTTCGCATACTTCAATTAAACGACGACCGCGAGAAAACATACTGTATAAATCGTCGCCTGTTTTTTGCCATAAACAGACTTTACTTACAGCGCCGTCGGCGTCTTTTTTGTCCCATGCTCGCTCATAGAGTGTATCGTCATTAAAAGCAGTTTGTTGTAATAGCTCAATTTCATCAGCGCTGTAGTAATTTTTGACAATAATATAACCATCACGGTGAAAATCAGCTATTTGTTGTGGTGTTAAATAAGTGTGTGACATAAATATATTTCCATTTTCTCTTACAGTTGTATATTGTTAACAATGATTGCTCGGTTAAGCATTTAGGTCAAGCGTAATTTATATAAAAATATAGAATTCATATATGAATGGGTTTTGTTTTATTAAGTTATTGATTTTAAATTATTATTGAAAATTTCAAGCTAAATAAAAGTTTTAAATTTATATATAAACAAACGTATTGTTTATCAATTTTAAAAGGCATAAATAAGTACAAATGAACGATAAATCAAAAACTAAATATGCAGTTCCTGCTTTAGATAAGGGGTTGGATATATTAGAATTTTTAGCAAAAAATAAAAGGCCTTGTACACAAAGTGAGATAGCGGCTGGTATTTTAAAAACACCTAACGAAGTCTATAGAGTACTTGTTGGGCTTGAAAAACGCGGTTATCTAATTCGCTCTGAAACCTCTGGTCGATATCATTTGTCATTAAAGTTGTATAATTTATCGCGAAGTATTTCACCAATGGATAATGTACTAAAATCGGCCTTGCCACATATGGAAGATCTAGCTGTAAATATTGAACAGTCATGTCATCTAAGTATGCTTTATCAAAGCCAAGCTATGGTGGTAGTGCAAGCGCGTAGCAAAAGCCCTATGCATTTGAGTATTGCAGAGGGGGCTTTATTTCCACTTAGTAGCTCAAGCGCGGGTAAACTGCTTTTAGCTAACAGTAATGACGAAGTGCGGCAAATGCTTATCGAACACGATGAAATTTACAGTGCTAGTAAAGACGCCTATAAAGCATTATTAAATGAGCTAAACACAATCAAAGTGCAAGGGCACATAATGCAAAGCAATCCACTTATCGCCGGAGTACACGATTTTAGTGTCTTAATTGGCAAGCCTAATGCAAATTTAATAGCTGCATTGACCATTTCTTCTTTTGACTCAACCCTAAACACTCACGCTAATAAACACAGTGTAATTAGCGAGCTTAAAAATACCGCCCAAAAAATAACCTCGTTATTAGAGCGCTAATACCAACTGGCGCTTTTGTAGGAAGCAACCCGCTCAACAATCATGCATAAGTCTCAGTACTTTACTGCTTGCTTACAATGTCGAATAAAAAACCAACGCTAACTGTAAAATAAATGGTCAATTTGTTTGACTTAGTTAGCTAAACTAATTTATTGTAAAGTTAATTGTTAACAATATTATGATAACAATAAGCATCCCGTAAATAATCCGTCAACGATTACACGTAATAAACACAATATTTAGGTGCAAAAATGACTAACACACAATTTAAATTAAATGCGATTTGCGCAGCAATGCTGATAACGTCTCCTGTAAGTTATGCCGCACAGGAAAACGAGACAACTGTACAAAGTGATGTTGAAGTTATCCAAGTAACTGGTATTAGAAGCGCATTAAGTAAATCTGCGTCAATAAAACAAGACTCATCGGGCGTGGTAGATGCTATTTCAGCTGAAGATATTGGTAAGTTACCAGATACTAACCTAGCTGAATCGCTGCAACGTATTAGTGGTGTATCAATCGACCGTGCAAACAATGAAGGCAACCAAGTTAGTGTCCGTGGTTTTGGTCCAGGTTTTAACCTTGTTACCTTAAATGGCCGCCAAATGCCTAACTCTTCTGTATTGCAAGAAGCGGGGGTTTCGCGCAGCTTTAACTTTAGAGAAATAGCAGCAGAAAGTGTATCGGGTGTGTCTGTTTATAAAACAGGTAAAGCGAATGTAGCCTCTGGAGGGATTGGCGCAACCATTAATATAAATACAGCAAAGCCGTTTGATTTTGATGGCTTTAAAGCCTTTGCTAATGCAAAAGGAATATTAGATACCAGCTCTGAAGATTCTAATTTAACACCTGAAATTTCGGGAATGGTTAGCCAAACATTTGCAGACGATACATTTGGTGTTTTACTTGCGCTGTCGCATTCAGAGCGAGAAAGTGGCCGAGAGCGCGTAGGTACATCGCAAGGCTGGGTACGTAATCGCGCTAACCCCACAGGAGTAGATAGCAGTGCAATTGATACAACAGCTAATCCAACTGGTACTTATTGGGTACCTTGGACGCCAGAAATGGAGCGATTTGAAACTAAGCGCGAGCGTCAAAATGCGCAGCTGGTTTTACAGTATGCTCCAAGTGATAACTTAACGGCTACGCTTGATTACACTTTATCGCGCTTTGAAGAAACTAGTAACACAAATAAAATGGCATTTTGGTTCGATAATCCAACCGGTACAACTGATGCCAACGGTACGTTAGTTGATATTAAAAATGCAAATGATGAGTTGAATTTTTGGGCGTGGGAACTCTACGAAAAAAAAGAAAATGATTCACTAGGCCTTAACTTAGCGTGGCAAGCCAGCGATTCATTGAAACTTACGTTTGACGCTCATAACTCTACATCGCACTCAAACCCTGATGGAGATACTGCCGAAACGATTGCTAACTTAAAAAATGTACCGGGTTCTGTTAAATCAATTGGTGCTAACTTTTCGGGTGATATTCCGAGTATTACTGTCGATGACTCTACATTGCCAGGCGGTGCATACGATCCTGCTAATATCGTATCTGATTTATATCAGCGCCGTGGCTATGAAATGAAAAATACCATTAAGCAGTATCATGCAAGTGGACAATGGGAGAATTTGAAGAGTGGGGCACTCAGCGCTATTAATTTTGGTGTAATGTATACCGATTACCAAATTGATACTTATCTTTCTGAGCAGTTTTCATTTGTCGATATTCCCCTAGACAACCTAGGGCTAACCTTTGATGAACAAGGTGACTTTGCTGATGAGTTTTCAGGTTCGGATCAGCTATTTCCATTTATTCCACGTTACAGTGCCAACGATTTTGTAGATATTGTCAGAGATGAAGGATTATTTATTGAGCCAAATATTTCTACAAATGGGGTTGAGGAGCAAACGCTCGCGATATATGTATCATTTGATCTTAAAACCGAATTTAACGATATTCCAATTGATATGAATGTCGGTGTGCGCTACGAAGACACCGATGTAACAGGTTATTCAGTCAAGCCTGGGGTTGTTGCTTTTAACTATCGTCATGCTGAAGAACTTCGCCCTGTATTTGCTGCAACAGCAACACCGCAGGAGCTTGAAGGTGGTTATACACGTATATTACCAAACTTTGATATAAGCGCCGACTTAGATGACGGCTTTAAAACTCGTTTTTCATATAGTCGTACATTAGCCCGTGCAGGTATTGGTGGTATGTTCCCATCAACTACCATTAATGCCCGTCCTGAAGGACCGTTTAATGCATCGCAAGGTAACCCTAACTTATTGCCAATTACGTCAGATAACTTTGATTTTTCAGTTGAGTGGTATGGAGACGACGGAAGCTATGCATCGGTTGGTTACTTTAAAAAGTTTGTTGAAAACTTCATTGGTGCAGGCGTAGTGCAAGGTACGCTAAATGATGTAAATGGCGAGCCGTTACGCGATCCAAGTGTTAACCCCCGCCCTGGTTGTCCTGATAGTTCAGATACACCTAACCCAGCATGTTTAAGCCAAGCGTCAGACCCGATTGTTAAATTTGATATTGCAACGCCAGATAATCTTCAAAATCGTGAAGTAGATGGTTGGGAATTAAATGCGCAGTACATGGTGCCTGATACAGGCTTTGGCGTCGTTGCTAATTATACGATAGTTAATAGCGATGAATCGTTTAAACCGTATGATTTTGACCAAACAATTGCACTAGCAGGACTAAGCGACTCAGGTAATTTGGTCGGCTTTTACGAAAACGATGATTACCAAGTTCGTTTAGCCTATAACTGGCGCGATGATTTCTTACTGTCTTTGGGAACTGAGCCTACATTTACAGAGGCGTACGGTCAGCTAGATTTTAGTTTTAATTACACCATTAACGACACCTTGGGTGTTAGCTTTGATGCACTTAATTTAACTAATGAAACAACACGCCGCCATGGTCGTTTTGCAGAGCAATTAGTATCTGCTGAGCAATATGGTCCGCGCTTTAGCATTGGCTTAAGTGCTAAATGGTAAGTTAGTTTTTGACAAATAATACAAAACGACAGCTCAGCGCTGTCGTTTTTGCCTTTTAACTAACGAGGTTGCTATGAACGATGATATTAAATCAATAGTAATAGTCGGCGGTGGAACAGCAGGATGGCTAAGTGCAGGAATAATTGCAGCTTATTTACAAAAGCATCACAGTAAAAAAATAAATATAACGCTGTTAGAGTCATCTGATATTCCAACAGTGGGAGTAGGTGAGGGGACGTGGCCTACTATGCGAAGAACCCTTAAAGATATGGGAATACGTGAGAGTGAGTTTATTAAAAAATGTAATGTGTCGTTTAAACAAGGCGCCAAGTTTGCCAAATGGATTACAGGTGAAGAAGACGACTATTACTATCACCCGCTTGAACTACCAACAGGGATGTATGAACATAACTTAGCTACTAGTTGGCTAACTAAAAACGAGCCAAAACTTCCTTTTGCCCAGTATGTAAGTGCGCAGCAATCAATATGCGAAAGCGGATTAGCTCCCAAACAAATCACCACACCCGAATTTAGTGCAATAGCAAATTATGCTTATCACTTGGATGCAGGCTTATTCGCTACATTCTTAAAAAACCACTGCATTAATAATCTTAATGTTAAACACATTGTAGGCACTGTCGTCGGTGTAAACAATTGCACAAATGGCGATATTAAAAGCGTTAGCCTTAATAATAAAATAGAGATAGCTGGGGATCTATTTATTGATTGCAGTGGCTTTAAATCGTTATTACTAGGTGAGAACTTAGGGGTGGGGTTTAAATCTTGTAAAGATGTATTATTTGCTGATAGTGCGCTTGCCATACACATGCCATACAAAGATGACGAACCAATATGCTCGCATACTTTATCTACAGCACAAACATCTGGCTGGATTTGGGATATAGGGTTACAAACACGCCGTGGAGTAGGGCATGTGTACTCTAGTAAACACATTAGTGATGAAGATGCTAAGCAGCAATTATTTGATTACTTAAATATTAATAAAGATCAGCAAAGCGAATACAAAGTTAAAAAGCTTAGTTTCGAACCAGGACATCGTGAAAAATTTTGGCATAAAAACTGTGTCGCAGTAGGCCTCTCAGCTGGTTTTTTGGAGCCACTGGAAGCCTCTGCTTTATTACTGGTAGAAATATCAGCCAATTTTGTTGCCCAGCAATTTCCGGCCAATAGGCATGTAATGAATATAACTGCGCAGCGTTTTAACCGCACATTTAGTTATCGATGGGAGCGAATAATCGACTTTTTAAAGTTGCATTATATGTTGAGTAAACGAACCGACAGCCCATTTTGGCAAGCGCACTGTCATCAAAGTACTATTCCACAAAGCTTAAAAGATAACTTATCACTTTGGGAATTTCATACACCAAGCGATAACCACTTTGATCATTCACAAGAAGTGTTTCCAGCAGCAAGCTATCAATATGTGATGTATGGCATGGGGTTTACAGGCTCAAGCGAACTGTATGGCAACTCAGAAAGTTATTTTAAAAAGGCCATTGCGCTTGTTAATAACAACCAGCAAGTCACCCAAAAATTACTTAATAAATTACCTACAAATAAAGAATTATTAGTGCAAATTAATCAATTTGGTATGCAGCAAATATAGTTAAAACATAAGAGCGACACACTATGACAAACTCAGTATTACTCGATAAAAATACACATAAGTACACTCGCATTAAAACTGAGCGAGGTGCACAGTACGGTGAGGCAATAAACTACATTCCGGTTGTTGCCGATGAGCTTTCTCAACTTGCATTAGACTACCCAGTCTATTTTATGAAAAATAATCAGACTGGGCAATTTGAGCTGTTTGCTTTAACCGGTTTTGATGAGGGACAAAATCTATTTTTACAAAAGGATATCTGGCAAGCTACTTACGTGCCATTACACATTCAGCGACAACCATTTAAGCTAGGCGTAGGTAATAGGCTTTCAAATAATAGTGAGCAAACCCAGTTAGCCGTTACAATTAACGAGCAGCACCCAAGAGTAAGTAATAGCGAAGGGGTACAATTATTTGATGAAAATTCAGAGCCAACTGCTTATCTAACTAATGTGAGTGAGCAGCTAATTAAGCTTATGAACGGCGGCGAACGCACAACCGCGTTTATCAATACCTTACTAAAACACGATTTAATTGAAGCAGTGCAGCTAAACATCACTCAACCAAATGGCAAAACACAAGGCTACAATGGCTTGTATTCTATTGCCGCAGATACACTACAACTACTATCTGCAGAAACACTAAACGTTCTGCACTCAAAGGGTTACATACAAGCTTGTCATCTAATTATATGTTCGAGCGGACATGTTCAAAAATTAGTAAAATGGTTACACGATTTAAAATAAGTTTTTTATTAATTAGCGTTACTTACACCCACTGATTGTTCGTGTGAATTAGTTAATGCTCATACCTATGAAATAAGGAATGAACTACAACTCGAGACTATTATGTGTTCACTTCTTAGGTTTTGGAGTTCGATTATTTGCCTTGGTTTTGGTATCATTTAACTTATCGGCTTGTATCGCAATGGGAAATGTCTAGCCAGTAAACATTGATGATTAAGAGAATGGACATGCTCGAACAAATAGAACAATGGATTGATGTAACAAATATTAAATATAAAAACCAAAGAATTAGCTGTGAAAAATTTGCCAGTGAGTTTGCTGGGTTTTATCCTACTGAATTTTTAAAAAATGCCTTTTACGTTATTGTCGATGAAATACCCAAACCTAACTTTCCTTTTTTGCGTGAAATGGGGCTAGGCGATTTTATTGACATGGATGCGGCTGGTACTACATACAAAAACACTTACTACATGCTTCTTTACGTGGCTGATAATTTAGCTGTGCATTTTCATGAACTTGTTCACGTAGCCCAATGGAGTGAACTTGGCGCCGAGGCTTTTATGTTGCGTTACATAACCGAAATTCAGCAGGTTGGTTATGATGCTGCACCACTTGAAGTAATGGCGTATGGTCTTGATAAGCACTTTACAAATAATGGCAAGAAAATAAACGTGCCTGAACACGTGGTTCAAGCGTTGTAGTTAATTAACATTTTCAAAGGATTGCATATGACACGCTTTACTGTTTTTTTACTGAGCTTACTTAGTGTAAATGCCTATGCGGCATCGTTTGATGACGATATTGTTGCAGCGCTGCTTGAAAGAACAACACATAACGTTACCTACGATGGGTCTTATCGCTCTATTGCTTATCCGGGTGGCGATGTGCCCGCTAATGTTGGGGTGTGTACCGATGTTGTTATTCGATCATATCGACTTTTAGGTATTGATTTGCAAAAGCTTGTGCATGAGGACATGCTAAAAAGCTTTGAGCTATATCCCTCTAAGCGTATTTGGGGTTTAACCAAACCTGATAAAAATATAGATCACCGCCGAGTGCCAAACTTACAGGCTTACTTTAAAAATCATGGTCAAGTGCTCACTAAATCAAATAACGCGAACGACTATAAAACGGGTGACATTGTAACGTGGATGCTGCCAGGTAATTTGCCGCATATTGGTATGGTTGTGAATGAGTTAGCAAAAGACACAGGGAATCCATTAATTGTTCATAATATTGGACGAGGACCTGAAAAAAGCGACATGCTTTTCGATTTTAAAATTACGGGGCATTACCGTTTCGTCCCACAAGAATATAAATAATCAGATTATAAGTATGAGTTCTCTCATTTATTGATATTGCAGTATAAAGAAAAAGGATTTTGAACGTGAATACAAAAACCGATTCAAAAGAGGCTAACCCAAAAGAGGTTAATCTTAAACAAAGTAAACTCGCTCCCAAAATAGCGAGCTTATTTATGAGTATTGTTTTTTCAGCCATAGGAACGGGTTTGTTTAGTTTGGTTGCAAGCTTACTTGGCAACGTAAATGTAACCGAAAAAGCAGTTGGCAGTGTGTGGGTTTTACTGACCACATTTTTTGTTATTTTAAATGTATTTGGTGTCATTATTTGGCATAAACCGAAATGGTTAATTACTGCTATAAATAATGTGCTTAGGTTTGCTAAAGAGCGCAAAACAGCATTTTTTAGCGCCGTGCTAATGCTGATATTAATTATAGCAGGCTATTGTTTTTTTCTTTCCTTACCACAGCCAATTAGTTACAAAGCAACTCACTCTACACCTGCTGTTACCACTTTATCTGATGTTTTAAACCCTGAACCGCTTTATATTGATTTTGCTCCTGTTTTAGATGATGTAGAAAACACGGATGCAGTGTCTTACTCTGTGGCCAAGCTTGCGCTTGTTGGCAAAGTGATCCCCACAGGTATAAAAGTCACGCCAGAGCTAATTGGACAGTGGTCTTGGAATAGTGAAAGCCAGCTTAAATTTATCCCAAAACAAGATTGGTCAGCAGGGCAAGAATATACAGTACGTTTTGATTCGTCTATTTTTAAAAGCGATATACACCTAAGCGATAATGAGCATGTATTTAAAACTCCCAACTTTGAACTAACACTTAGCTCGCTCGCTTTTTATCAAGATCCTAACGTTAAAAAAAGTCACAAGGTGGTTGCAACATTAAAAGCGACTTACCCAACAGATATAAGCACCATAAAAAATAATTTAAAGCTGACTCAATCACTTGATCAAGATGGCAAGAACGAACTCGCGCAATATAAATTTGATGTTACTTACGACAAACATCAACGAGAGATTTACATTACTTCAGAGCAAATACGTATTCAAGATACCGAAAGCTATCTGTATTTTGTGCTTAATAGCGGTGTAAAGCCGGTTATGGGTCCTTCTAAAACAACAGTAGAGATTAAAGACGCTGTGTTGATCCCAAGTGTAAATAGCTTTTTTAGAGTAAATACGGCCAATGTGTTGATGGTAAAAAATACGCAAGGGGAGCCCGAACAAACACTTGTTTTAGACTTCACAGACGATATTTCATCGCAAGATGTGATTAGTAAAACGATTGCTTACGTATTACCGACTAAAGATTCAAAAGGTAATTATAAGTACTTCGGTAGTCCACGAGAGGTTACTGATGCAGTGCTTAAGCAATCTCAAAAAGTTAAGTTAAATGCGATTCCTACCGCGCAAGATACAACTAAGTTACACAGTTTTACGTTTGACGCCCCTCAAAACCAGCAAGTTTATATCGCGATTGATAAGGGATTAAAGTCGACGGGTGAATTTACAATGGTGAATAAATACGACACTATTTTAGATACGCCGGCGTATCCGACACAAGTAAATATTATGTCTAAAGGGTCTATATTATCAAAAAATGGTGACCATAAATTGTTATTTTTGACCCGTGGTGTAAACGCACTTCAAGTTAAAGTAGGTAGGGTAGAAGCCAATCAAATTAACCACCTTATAAGTCAAACCAGTGGTGATATTTCTAATCCAGAATTTAATAATTATTACTTTACAGAAGAAAACATAAGTTCAATTTTTACCAGACAAGTTAATTTAAAATCGGAGCACCCTAAAAAAGCGGTCTATTCATCTATTGATTTGAGTAGTAAGTATAATGAGTCAGTTGGTTTAGGCTTATTTTTTATAAATGCTCAAGCGTTAAATACAAAAGATAATTACGTATATGGACCCCAAGAAAAACGACTTATCCTTATTACTGATTTAGGTATTTTGGTAAAAAATAATGCAGATGGATCTCGCGATATATTTGTCCAATCTATTGAAACAGGAAAACCGGTAGCAAAAGCGAAGGTGTCGTTATTGGGTAAAAACGGATTAGTTATTTTAAATACTAAAACAGATTCTGAGGGGCACACATTTTTCGACAACACAAAGTGGTTTACTGATGATCAAACTCCCGTTGCTTTTGTAGTAGAAACTAAAAGTGACATGTCTTTTATTCCTTATAATCGCTATGCCCGAATGGTTAACTACTCTCGGTTTGATACCGGCGGTGTAAGTTCTGGGCTCAGTGGTAGTAATAAAATAGATGCGTTTGTTTTTTCTGACCGTGGAATTTATCGACCAGGCGATAGCGTTAAACTTGCCACGATTGTGAAGCAACAAAACTTTACAAAACTGGGCGATATACCGCTTGAACTTATAATTACCGATCCTAAAGGGGCAACTGTTTATAATAAACGTGTGAGCTTGGATAAGTACGGATTGCTTGATTTTGACTTTAAAACACAAAATAGCGCCAACACTGGAACGTATTATGTATCGGTCCAGCTTATTAAAAATAATAATAGCCGCGACCAATTAGGCAGTACTGAGTTTAAAGTTGAAGAGTTTGTGCCCGATAGATTGAAAATCAGCAGTCAATTTTCTCAGTCATCTGCAAAGGGGTGGGTAAACAGCTCAAAATTTAAAGCATTGGTGAGCCTTCAAAACTTATTTGGTACACCTGCTCAAAATAGACGTGTTACTGCTGATTTACGTTTATCTCCAGCTGGTTTTTACTTTAATGAATACAAAGATTATGTGTTTTCTGATCCCCACAGTGAAGGGAAAAATATTAGACACAGTAATGAATCATTAACCGAAACCAAAACTGATGAACAAGGCAAGGCAGAGTTTGATATTGACTTAACCCGCTATGAGGCAGGTACTTATCAGTTAAATTTTGCAGTACAAGGGTATGAAGAAGGCGGTGGTAAAAGTGTTCGCGCAAGCAGCTCGGTGCTTGTTTCGCCAGTTGAGCAATTAGTTGGTTATAAAGCCGATGGCGATTTAAGCTACATATCAAAAGAGTCAAAACGTGTTGTAAAATTTATTAATATTAATTCAGAAACTGAGCAAGTTGCGCGTGATGATTTATCGCTAAATTTAATAGAACAACAATATGTATCTACGTTGGTGCAACAAAATAACGGCACTTATAAGTACCAATCGGTTAGAAAAAACAAACAGGTATCAAGCAATCCGTTTTACATTAAACAAGATGGCGCAGACTACGAATTACCCACTGCTGAGCCAGGTGATTACTTAGTAGAACTCGTTGATGGCAAAGGGAATACCGTCAGTAGAGTATCGTTTACGGTAACCGGTACGGGTAACATAGCGGGTAAGCTTGAAAAAAATGCTGAACTGCAAGTTAAATTAAATAAACCGGATTACAAACCGGGCGAAACAATTGAAATAAGTATTGTAGCGCCTTATGTTGGCTCGGGTTTAATTACAATTGAAACCAATAAAGTACACGCTTTTAAATGGTTTGAGAGTAAAACAACAAGTAGCATACAAACAATAACGCTACCTAAAGGAATAGAAGGCAATGCGTATGTTAATGTTTCATTTGTTCGAAGCCTTGAATCGAAAGAAATATTTACAAGCCCATTAAGCTACGCAGTTAAACCATTTGCGATTGATCGTAGTAAACGCGCAATAGATTTTGACGTAAACATACCTGATAAAGTAAAACCAGGTGACGATTTAGTCATTTCATATAGTGCCAAATCACCTTCACGTGTTCTGTTATTTGCTGTAGATGAAGGTATTTTACAAGTGGCGAATTATCGGACGCCAAAGCCGTTAAATCACTTCTTACAAAAACGTGCATTAGAAGTTAGCACTATGCAAATTGTTGATCTTATTTTACCTGAATTTAAACTAGTGCAAGAGCTTGCAGCTGCCGGTGGTGGTTATGCTGAATCAATGGCAATGAACCGCAAGAGCAAGCAACTTAACCCGTTTTCTCGTAAGGTACAAAAACCAGTCGCATTTTGGTCTGGTATTTTATCGGCTGATGCTAAAACGAAAAAACATACGTTCACTATTCCAGATACTTTTACAGGTCAGGTACGTGTAATTGCGATTGCCGTAAATGACGAGGGTGTTGGTGTTAAAGAAAGTACAACACTTGTAAAAGGGCCCTTTGTATTAAGCCCTAATGTATTAACGACAGCGGCACCAGGCGATGAGTTTGATATTGTACTTGGTATTGCCAATGGCGTTGAGGATTCAGGTAAACAACTCCCAATTACGGTAGAAGCGCTTGCTTCAAGCAACATTGAAATAATAAGTGATAAAAAACTAACGCTAAATATTGATGAAAAATCAGAAGACACATTAACGTTTAGAGTAAAAGTGCTCGATAAGCTTGGCGCTGCATCAATTACATTTACTGCGCTGTCGGGTGACAATGTTAGCCAACGTACGGCTACGTTAAGTGTACGCCCTGCGGTTGCATTTGTTAGTAGCTTTGAAAGTGGCTTTAGTGAATCAGGTAAAAAAGAAATAGCGGTTTCGAGACAGCTATATCCTAATTTAGCACAAAATAATATTACCGCTTCACAAAGCCCGTTAGCCCTTGTTGATGGTCTTATTAGTTATTTAGATAACTTTCCTCATATGTGTACCGAGCAAGTGGTGAGTAGTGTGTTTCCGGTGCTGAGTTATTTAGAACACCCAAGTTATATGGGCGACGTATCTTATAAACATGAGCGTATAAACAACTTAATAGACACCCTTCGTCAACGTCAGTTACCTGATGGTAGATTTATGTTATGGCCGGGTAATTCTAGTGCATCTATTTATTCTTCTCTTTATGTTATGCATTTTTTATTAGATGCAAAAGAAGCGGGCGTCGCAATACCTTATGATATGTGGAACAGTGGTTTTGAAGGTGTGCGCAGTATAGCGAGCGGATCTTTAGAGATGAATGACAGAAACCGCGCTTATGCTATTTATTTGCTAACACGACAAGGTGAGGTAACAACTAATTACTTATCTGATTTAGAAAAAAGCGTAAATGCGAGTAATAGCAAAATATGGCAGCAAGATATAACGTCCGCGTTTATGGGCGCAACTTATCAGCTATTACGTGCAAGCGATAAAGCGCAAGCACTGATCAATAGCTATAAAATTGGGCAAAATACGCAACACGATAATTGGGGCGCTTACGACTCTCGTCTAGCTCACGACGGACAGTATATTTATTTGTTATCAAAACATTTTCCTGCTCGCTTAAAGCAGTTAACTAAAGATGATTTGTTTACTGTAGTTGACCCTATTTTTAAAGGAGACTACAACACGTTGTCGTCTGCTTGGTCTGTACTTGCTATGACGGCATACTCAAAAGTTGCGTTATCACAAGCCCAGCCTGAAGATGTAAAAATAATGGCAACAACGAGAAAGGCAGATAAAAAGGCATTAGACGTAACTTATGCACCTTATCCTAAAGCCTCGTTTTTAAATGACGTTAAAACGCTTGATGTATTAGCGCCACCTCGCTCATTTTACATGATGAGCCAAGCTGGTTTTGATACAAACGTGCCACAAAAGTCATTAAGTAATGGTTTAGAAGTTGTCAGAGAATACCAAGACGATAAAGGTAATATTGTAACCACCGCTGTTCAAGGTCAAGAGCTAAACGTTGTATTACGAGTGCGTAGTACAACGGGTAAAAATATTTCGGATGTTGCTGTTATTGATTTGCTACCTGGTGGCTTTGAAGTGCTCAGAGACAGCGTTCGCAATAGCTATAACCGCTGGACCTCTGACTATAAAGATATACGAGAGGATCGCGTTATATTGTATGGCAGCTTTGGCGATAGCATGACTGAGCTGACTTACAAAGTTAAGGCTACTGCATCTGGCAGCTTTGTAGTGCCATCGGCTTATGCTGAATCTATGTATGATTTAAGTATTAAAGCGCACTCAAAATCGGGTCGTTTTGATGTTACCGCCGCTAAATAAAAAGTTTAGTTTTATAATAAAAACGGCTTTTTTTACAACAGCACTGCTTGCAGTGCTGTTGTATTTATTTACTCCAAAGCCTGATATTACTCAGCCTAATGCTTACTCAACGGCTTTTTACGATAGCAGTGGTAAATTACTTCGTTTAAATTTAGCCGCAGACGATAGATATAGATTATGGACGCCAATAGATAAAATCCCTTTGAGCGTTCAACAAGCGACTTTATTGTATGAAGACCAAGACTTTTATGAGCATACTGGTGTCGATTTTATTGCTTTAATAAATGCGTTTTATACTAGCTATATTAAAAGAAGTCACCGAGTTGGTGCCTCAACAATAACAATGCAAGTAGCCCGGTTGCACTTTGGGATGAACACGCATGTTATTTTTGGAAAAGTAGAACAAATACTTCGAGCGTTACAAATTGAGCGACACTACAGTAAAAACCAAATACTCGAGGCGTATTTTAATTTAGCGCCTTATGGATCAAATATTGAAGGTGTTGGTGCAGCCAGTTTAATTTACTTTAAGAAACCAGCCATTGATCTTAATTTACCTGAGTCATTATTACTTAGCTTAATTCCGCAAAACCCAACCAAACGAAATCCCATTAAAAAGTCGGCTAAATTGGTATTGCTAGAAACAAGAAAAAAACTGTTTACTCGTTGGCTTGAAAAATATCCAGAGGATAAACATTGGCTAGCAGCTATGCAATTACCGATAAAGGTATATGCCTCTTCAGACTTACCTTTTGAAGCCCCACATTTTATTAATAATTTACAAAGCGAGTACCCGCATCTAAAGCCGGGAGAATATAAAACGTCGATAGACCTTAATTTACAAAACTTACTTCAGCGCCATGCAAAAAATTATATTAATCGTAGGCAAAGAGACGGGCTTAGTAATACGTCTGCTATTTTACTAAATTATAAAACTATGGAAGTAGTTGCTGAATTAGGCTCTGTGGATTTTTTTAATAATGACATTAGCGGTCAAGTAAATGGTGTAAGAGCTAAACGGTCGCCAGGTTCAACCCTTAAACCATTTATTTATGCGCTTGCTATAGACGAAGGGTTAATTCATCCATTAACGCTTGTAAAAGATGCCCCCAAACGCTTTGGAGGATATACACCAGAGAACTACGATCAACAGTTTTTAGGCCCTATATCAGCTACTGAATCGCTCGTGTTGAGCCGTAATGTGCCTGCCGTTAATTTGATGTATCGCTTACAAAAAGTGGGGTTATACGATTTACTCGTTGCTGCCGATGTTAAAAAGCTTCAGCCTAAAGAGTTTTATGGTTTAGCGCTTGCGCTGGGCGGCAGTGAAGTAACGATGCTAGAGCTCGTTAAGTTATACGCCATGTTAGCTAATTTAGGGGTGTATAAGGATGAAGTTATATTAAAAAAAGACGCCGCTGTTATTAACCAAAACAACCCAAACAGCCCAAACAACCCAAACAACCCAAACAAACATATCAAGCAACTCATCAGCCCTGAGGCAGCCTACCTGACTTTACAAATGCTAAGTAAAAATAGTGCAGTTGATGAGATCTCATTTCAAAAAGAAAGAAGGCAAGCTTACCCTGTATATTGGAAAACAGGTACTTCATTTGATTTTCGTGATGCATGGTCAGTAGGTATTGTTGGCCCGTATGTTTTAGCTACATGGGTTGGTAATTTTTCAGGAGAAGGGCACCCATCTTTTATTGGGCGACAAGCAGCCGCGCCTTTATTTTTTGAAATAATACGTTCATTAGATAGTTACGGCTTAATCAAAGGCAATATAAAGCCAGGTGGTTTAAATATTACAGAAGTAGATATTTGTTCAACAACAGGTGATTTACCTAATGTGCATTGCCCTAAAACAGAAAAAGGGCTTTTTATTCCAGGTAAGTCGCCAATTAAAGTATCGGATGTACATCGTGAAATTTATATTGATAAAGCATCTGGATTACGTGCTTGTCAGTATGATGAATTTACAACGACAAAAGCAGTTTATGAATTTTGGCCATCTGACTTAGTCAGATTATTTAAACAAGCAGGCATTGTTAAACGCCAGCCTCCACCTTATTTAGATTCATGCTTAATTAATAACACGAGTACACAAGGCTCAGCACCGACTATTACATCTCCGAGTAACTTAATTAGCTACACGATAAGAGCCAGTAAATTAAAGCAAGAAAGCCTGCCTTTTAGTGCAACCACAGATACAGATTCACGTATTTTATACTGGTTTGTAGATAACAGTTTTGTAGGTAAAGTAGAGCGAGATACGCCTTTTTTCTGGCACCCGCAAGTAGGCGAATTTGACGTAAGAGTGGTTGATAATTTAGGGCGTAGCGCATCAGTTTCAATGCGTGTAAAGCTCGTTCAGTGATATTGAGTGTTCATGCATTTAATGTAATAAATAAAGGGTAGTTTTTTATAACTGAAATTTATATAAACGAGAGCGATTTACTCTTTCTTACCTACATGGATGTGGATGATGGTAAGGGCGTGAGCTGGACGCGGAGCTTTTGCTCGGTAGCCCACTAGACTACAAATCTCGGGCCGCGATTAAATCGGCTCCTAGATTGAAAAAATTTCAATCTACAAAGATCAACACGCCCTTATGACTTCATAGCCGCTAGTTTATATAGCGGAGTATCAAAATGACTTCGAAAGTACGTTACTTAATATTATGTTTTACTGCTTTAACTGCTGCGGCGCTATCTTGAGCTTTAAGTGCTTCTAAAATAGCGCGGTGCTCGTTTACACATTCAGAACTTGAAGTAATTCGCTTATAGTTTAAGCGCATACGCATTACGTACGGGTACCAAATATTAACAAGTTCTTCGCCACCAGCTTGGTATATTAAATACTGATGAAACGAAATATCAATTTTAGTTACTTCGGTATAATCTTCTCTATCGAGCGCGTCTTCTAAAGATGCTAAAATGCCTTCTAGTTCAGCAATGTTTTGATCAGTTAAATTACCGTTTAATTCAGTGATTGCGTACTCTTCAATACTACGGCGAAGTTTTATCATTAAGCGTTGTAATTTAGGCTCTAAAACACTATTTACAGACGCACCACAGTTATTGCGAGAAATAAGTAAACCTTCTTTTGTAAGCTGTAATATTACATCGCGAATAGGGCCGCGAGAAAGACCAAATCGCTCTGCCAGCTCTTTTTCATTTAACTTAGTTTGTGGTGGCATTTCACCAGAGATTATATCTGAGCGTAATTGCTCAGCTATTTGATCTTTTACAGATAAAATTTTAGTTGCTCTGTTACCAGCCATATTTATTCCTAAATTTGATTAACTTTATCTGACCCTAACATTAATTAATAAGCTTTGTTAATTTAGTCAAGATCATGTACTTATCTCAGTGTATATAAAAAAAGTGGAATGGTCTATTGTCAACACATTACAATAGACCAATAAATGTACAATTAATGGCTGTATTTACGATTATTTTTTAAAACGTCGTTCATACATAGACTCATTCATTGCTTTAGCTGCTTCAACCATTTCAGTATAGGGGCGATCTGTAACGCTAATAAAGCCAACGTTATAGTTTTCGCCATCGTAGGCTCTACCAGTAATTGGCGAGTCGATATATTGAAACCAATGTGCGCCAATAAAGTAAGGGTTGTCGATGACTGAGTTCATGTAATCTGTATACATTTTTGCTCTGTCTTGCTGGTTAGCTGCATGTATTAACCCAGGGTGAAACAAACCCGAGTCAGATGCGCCAATATGAAATTCGCCAATAATTGCTGGTTTATCAAATTGTGATAAAAATGCCCATTTATCTTCTCTTAAGCCTTCTTTGTATGCATTAAAGCTTATTACATCTACATACTTAGCAGATGCTTTAACCACTTCGATTGGCATGCCCCAATCCGGAAAACGTGCACCTAAATACATATGATTTGGCAGGTATTTATCCATAGCAGCATCTACAACACTAAAATACTTGTCGGCATAGGCTGTAAGTAAAATAGCAAAATCACTCAGTTGTTCTTCATTTTTTATATCAACCGTTACACCTTTGTCAAACTCAACCCATGAGGCTAAGTTTAAGTGCCATACCTTATTAAGTTTAGCGACATCAGTATATTTTTCTTTCATTAAGCGAGAAAATTCAGCTTTAGTAGGCACTGTTTTAGCATCACGGCCTAAGGTATTAATAACAATACCATAATGGCTTTTAACGGAATCAGGGCGGCCAAAGCTTTTTTCGTTATCAATAAATACGCCTACTGCCCAAGGCGAATTTTTAACTTCTTTTGCAACAACACTTACAGTTTCATTGGCACGCACAGCAAATTCAGGGTCGAATACATCCGGCATGGCTCCCCAAAAATCGTTTCCGCTTGATACGGTTTTAAAATCACCTATAATCCAACCATTGGCAAAGTAGGGCACTTTTTGATTATCGTAATAACTCGGATCAGTCCAATTACCCAGTGAGCTAAAGCCCCATGTGATCATTCTATCAAGAGTCACTTCACGCCATTTTTGCATATAATCTGTATTATTTTGTCCGTACTTACGCTCTAAATTAGCTGCATAAAAGCTATATGTTTCGCCGTGTTCTAACGGACCCGAATGCGCACTTTTACGATAGCCAAAATGTTTACCTAGAGGCTCATTATAATCAGGTAGCCATTCAAATAAATTTTTACGCACTTGTGACGCTACAAAGCGGCTTTTAAGCGCTTCTTTATTTACTTGGTTTAACCCTTTTGAATCCTCAGGTGTTACCCCTGCATCCGCTGGTTTTGCCAATAATGCTTGATCAAAATCGTAACCAGTTAGTGTGGTTGAGTTTGCAAGACGAATAATATCAATTCCAGTTGCAAGGTATAAATAGCCATCAGGGTCGACTAATGACCATTTATCATTATATTTAGCCGTTCTAAAATAACCAGTAGCTTCTAATTTTGGACCTTCTGCCCAGCCACCAAAGCGTGAGCGATTAGTAGGGCGTTTAGAAAGTAACTGTGCTGCTTCTTGTTTTTTGTCGCTCAATAGCTCGGCTTCTGAATGTACCTTCCCTGAAAATTCTTGTTTGGCATTTTGGCCAAATTCATCAACAATTTTGGTTAAAAAAGCAGTATTAAATTGAGGGTTTTTACGAAGTGAAATAGATTTTATTGCCAGCTCTTTGTCATGCAATGTACTTTGCACGCTAATTGCTATTTTAGCGATGCCTTTTAAGTTAAGATTTTTTTTACCCCACATAGAAATAAACTGTACCTCATCAGACTCCCATGTATCAGGGTTTGAACGAAGTCCTGAGGTAAAGTTAAGTTCTACATTTTCTTTGCCATCGGGCGTTGCAAGGTCGTGGCCGTCAAGTTTTGCGTAATACGTGTTGTATCCACCTACCGGCACATTAACGCTACGCGTATAGTTAGCACCGTCAATATCGGAGATATCTAAATAAATTTGTACAGAGTGTGTTCCTGGGTTTGCCAATTCAAAGGCAAGATTAAAATCACTAAATTCACTCCAATCCCAAGGTTTTTCCGGTGAAAAAACAATACTAGCGTACGAATTTTTCTTAGATTGAAATGTCACATCTAATACAGAGTTTTCTGCCTTTACAGTGGCTGCATTACTTTTGTATTGAACTGGGGTTAGCTGTGTGTGTGCAGCATCAGCAAATAAATACATTAATGTATCTGCTGAATTAACCTCTGTAGGCTCATTGGTTGGTTTTTCAACCTTGATTTCTTGTTGGTTACAGGCACTTAGCGCAAGTAAGAGCGATGTGAGTAGTATGTTCTTTTTATATTTCATTGCTGTTCAACCTTTAATTACAATTTAACATACCATACAACAAAAAAACCAAATTGAATATTGTTGACAATATGCAATTTTTGTTTTTATGTGTTATTTATAATAAACTTTTGATTTTGTTTAACTAATTTTTAATGCTAATTGTAAAAGAGTTTAAGTTAAAGCATGATTTCTTAAAATAGATGTTGCAAGTGCGTTAATTTTGAAATAGTCTCGAAGTTATTACTCATGGTTAATTGTTAACAATGTTGGGTTTTGACACTAGCACTCGCTTTATTCTCTATATAAAGCAACACACAATGATAACAACAAAGTTGGATAGAAGTATGAATGGTAGCAAACGTAATGTGTTTTTCTTTGCATTTATCGTCGCCTTTGGTGGCTTTATTTTTGGATTAGACGCTGCTCTTATTTCAGGTACGGTTCGTTTTGTATCTGCAGAATTTAATTTATCTGACATCCAAATAGGCACTGTAGTAAGTGCGCCTGGTTTTGGTGTGCTATTTGCTTTAGTCATTACCGGTTACATATGCAATATGTTTGGCCGAAAAAATACCTTAATAGGCATTGCGTTTATATACATACTGTCGGCAATTGCATCGGTTTTCGCGCCAAGTTACGAGCTATTAGTTACTGCTCGTTTTATAGGTGGATTAGCATTCACGTCTTTATCGGTCGCTGCTATGTATATAGGTGAAGTTGCACCGTCTAAGTACCGTGGTAAATTAGTGTCTATGATTCAAATAAATATTGTTGTTGGATTATCCGCAGCGTATTTTGCTAACTACTTACTTGTTGATTTAGCTCACAGTAATTTTGAGTGGGTAACACAGTGGAATGTACAAGATAATTTATGGCGCTGGATGCTAGGCGTTGAGATTATTCCTGCTATTTTATGGTTTTTATTATTATTTACTATTCCCCAAAGCCCGCGTTGGTTAGTTATGAAAGGCAACGAAACACGCGCTATAACTATCTTGCATCGTTTAAATAAAAATACTGAATTGGCCCAAGAGCAACTTAAGAGTATTAAAGAGAGCTTGGTTGATTACAGCGAAACAGGTGGGTATTTTTCTTCATTTAAACAACTACTCGAAAGTCGTGTTCGCACAGCTGTCATTATTGCTTTTACTATTGCTATTGTGCAGCAAGTGACGGGGATTAACGCCATAATGTTTTATGCTCCAACGGTGTTTGAACAACTGGGAGTCGGCACTGATGCTGCTTT
Source organism: Pseudoalteromonas sp. SWYJZ19 (assembly GCF_015864375.1). NCBI lineage: Bacteria > Pseudomonadati > Pseudomonadota > Gammaproteobacteria > Alteromonadales > Pseudoalteromonadaceae > Pseudoalteromonas > Pseudoalteromonas sp. SWYJZ19. The sequence continues at coordinate 78,020 of NZ_JADYXI010000015.1, read as the reverse complement.
TTTTAACGCTGTTTTAATTGGTTTAGTCAGTATTGTATTTACTGTGGTAGCTATTGCTTTGATAGATAAGTTAGGGCGCAGACCCCTTGTTATTTGGGGATTAGCAGCTGCAACAATTAGTTTGTTTATGTGTTATTTAGGCTTTAGCCAGGCAGAATATAGTTTGTCGGCTGAAGATATAACCTCGTTTTCAGCGTTAAACTCTATTACAGGACTGGAGCACATAATTGGTACCGTGTATCACAGTGATATTGAATTTAAGCAGGCTTTAGCGAGCGTACTTACAGCTTCGCAACAGCAATTATTTGAAAGCGATTTAATTTCACGCGCAGCAACTATAAACGCGCCACTTATATCATTTGGTATAGCGGGCTTTATTGCAGCCTTTCACTTTTCGATTGGGCCAATTATGTGGGTAATATTTTCTGAAATATTCCCGACTCGTATTCGAGGTGTGGCCATTCCTACCTTTGCATTTATAGCCAGTGTAATTAGCTATTTTGTTCAGCAGTTTTTCCCATGGCAGCTAAGTAATTTAGGCGCTGCAAACATCTTTTTACTTTATACCGTATCGGGTGTAGCCGGCTTTGCATTGTTATTTAAGTTTATGCCAGAGACTAAAAATAAATCGATAGAAGAAATTGAAGTCTACCTAGAAGGCCTACACACTAAAAAAGTACAGGAGGGTGTGTGAGTACTTTACTCGCTATTGGCGAATGTATGGTTGAGCTAGTACCAACAGGTATTAGCGAATGCAAGCAGTCATTTGCGGGCGATACTTACAATGCTCTTGTGTATGCAAAGCGTTTTGCTAACACACTAAATTGCGCGCTATTTACAGCTGTAGGTAGCGACGTACTGAGTGCCAATATGCTCAAATGTTGGCAACAAGAAGGTATTAATACACAAAACGTGATTACAACAGCAGACTATAACGTGGGTATTTACGCTATTTCAACGGATGCTGATGGTGAGCGAAGCTTTGATTATTGGCGTAATCAATCAGCAGCGAAGCATATGATGAGTTTATATACTCAAAAGCCATTTAATTTAGGTTTGAAAGAATCAGACTGGGTGTTTTTCAGTGGCATTAGTTTAGGTATTTTAGATGATGAATCTAAACAAGGTTTACTCACATTATTAGCTGCTCTTAAAAAACAAGGCTGCACAATTGCGTTCGACCCTAATTATCGCGCGCGTATGTGGCAATCAAAAAGCCACGCTATTGAATGGCTAGAGCGTGCTTATGCGCTTAGTAATGTAGTTTTACCAGGTCTTGATGATCACCGTGTGTTATTCGGTCATTCAAGCATTGAAGAGATTGTTCAGTACTGTACACAATTTGATATCGACGAAATTGTTATTAAAGCTGGTAGTGCCGGGATGCAGGTTTATTGCAAAGATGATCTTAAAGCGTCATGTCCGTTTACACCCGCTGCAAAGCAAGTTGATAGTACAGCGGCAGGTGACTCATTTGCCGGAACCTACTTAGCCGCCAGAATGTGCGCACAAAACCCTCAAAATGCATTAGAAATGGCTGACAGTGTTGCCTCACAAGTTGTGCAGCATCAAGGCGCTATTTTACCTCTTGACGTATACCAGTCGCTAAATATAAGCCTAGGTAAGTAAGGAATTAACATGTCTGATAAAAAATTAAGTTTAGCAAGTAAGCGTGCAATAGAGCGTGGCTACGATAAATATGGCCCGCAGTGGCTTACAGAATTTGATATAGAACCGTTGCTGGGTGATTTTGCCTATGAAGAAGGGGTTATACGTCGCGATCCTTCATCTGTTTTATACATTGATGGTGTTTACCATTGTTGGTACACCAAAGGTGAGGGGGAAACGGTTGGTTTTAACTCTACTAATCCGAATGACAAAGTATTTCCATGGGATTTAACGCAAGTTTGGCATGCGACCTCAAAAGACAGTATTACATGGCAAGAACAAGGCTTAGCTGTAAGCCCAGGTAAACCAGGTGATTACGACGACAGAGCAATTTTTACGCCTGAAGTGTTTGAACACCAAGGTCATTATTATTTGGTTTATCAAACAGTACAAACACCTTATACAAATCGTCAGTACGAACATATTGCAATAGCTCACTCTGAATCTGCATTTGGGCCGTGGATAAAATCACCAAAACCGATTGTAAGCCCAAGCAAAGATGGTAAATGGCTTGGTGATGAAGACAGTCGTTTTGCCGTAACAGCTAAAGGTAGTTTTGATAGTCATAAAGTACACGACCCATGTTTAGTATTTTTTAATAATAAATTTTACTTGTACTACAAAGGCGAAACCCAAGGTGAAGGAATGAACTTTGGTGGTCGTGAAATAAAACACGGTGTTGCTATTGCTGATGATGTATTAGGTCCTTATGTTAAATCGCCTTATAACCCTATTTCAAATAGCGGTCATGAGGTCGTTGTTTGGAATTATAAAGGGGGTATTGCTAGTTTGCTAACAACCGATGGCCCTGAAAAAAACACCATTCAATTTGCTCAGGACGGTATTAATTTTGAAATTATGGCGCATATAAAAGGCGGTCCAGAAGCGATAGGCTTATATCGACCAGCGCAAGGGTTTGAGCAAAATCCAGCACCTGGAATTAGCTGGGGATTGTGCCATAAATACGATGCCAGTTGGAACTGGAACTATATTTGTCGTTTTACTCCTCGTAAGCAAGTGCTCGACGCCGGTACCTTTCAAAACAGTAACTAGGGAAAGTAAAGAATGAGTGAGCAACAAAATCAATTTGACCCGACAGAGCATCCACACCGGCGTTTAAACCCATTATTAAATGAATATGTGTTGGTGTCGCCACACCGGGCTAAACGCCCATGGCAAGGTCAAGAAGAAAGTGTAGATATTGAGGTTAAACCAGAATACGACGAAAGCTGCTTTTTATGTAAAGGCAATACGCGTATTAACGGTGAAGTAAATCCAGATTACAAAAACACCTTTGTGTTTACTAATGACTTTGCCGCCTTGCGTGAAGGTGTGCCTGATGTGGAGCAAACCGATCCCCTATTTAGTATGCATACAGAGCGTGGCACTGCGCGTGTTATTTGTTTTTCGCCTAATCATGCAAAAACACTACCAGAGCTTAGTGTTTCGCAAGTTACAAATGTAGTAAGCACATGGCAAGAGCAATGCGTAGAGTTATCAAAAACTTACAAATGGGTTCAGGTATTTGAAAATAAAGGCGCTGTAATGGGGTGCTCTAACCCACATCCACATGGTCAAATTTGGGCACAAAATAAATTACCTAGTTTGGTTGCGCGTAAACACGAAAACCTCAAACGATATTACGAAAAGTATAAAAGTAATTTACTGCTTGATTACGCAAAACGTGAAATTGAAAAGCAAGAACGCGTGGTTTGTGTAAACGATGATTGGCTGGTGGTTGTGCCTTATTGGGCTGCATGGCCATTTGAAACACTGCTATTGCCTCGGTTTGCGATTACTCAAATGATACAGCTGACAGACGTTCAACAAAGTAGTCTAGCTGAAATTATTAAAAATATAACAACTCGTTACGATAACTTATTTCAGTGTTCATTTCCATACTCTATGGGCTGGCATGGCGCGCCTTATGATGGTCAAAGCCACTTATTTTGGCAATTACATGCGCAGTTTTTACCGCCATTACTACGATCAGCCAGTGTTAAAAAATTTATGGTTGGATACGAAATGATGGCCGAAGCACAGCGTGATATTACACCCGAGCAAGCTGCCACTATTTTGAAGAAACAATCACTAACGCATTATAAAGAGAACACTAAATGAATGTTGAACAAAGCGCACGGTTAGCTTTTTCAAACCACTTTGGACGCGATGCCGACTTTGTTGTCAAAGCCCCAGGGCGTGTTAATTTAATTGGTGAGCACACCGATTACAATGACGGTTTTGTACTGCCTTGTGCCATTGAATACGCTACTTACATTGCTGTGTCCCCTCGAACAGACGATGTAGTAAATGTACTTGCACTTGATTGCGATAACCAAACTGACAACTTTTTAGTAAATAAACCGCTTAATAGCCACAGTACGCAAACGTGGAGTAATTATGTTCGCGGCGTAGTTGATGAACTGCAAAAACGAAATCATAAACTCAGTGGCTGCGATATATGCATCACAGGTAATGTCCCGCAAGGAGCTGGTCTTAGTTCATCGGCTGCACTTGAGGTAGGTATTGCTTATGCATTTAATCATTTATGTGAATTGTTTATTGAGCGAAAAGACATAGCTCAAATTGCACAAGCCGCTGAAAACAATTTTGTGGGCTGCAACTGTGGAATTATGGATCAGCTTATATCGGCGTGTGGTCAGCAAGGACAAGCATTGGGTATAGATTGCCGCTCACTTGATTTAATTGAAGTGAGCATTGACCCAAAGATGACTATTTTAATGGTTAACTCAAACGTTAAACGAGGCTTGCTTGATAGCGAATATAACTTACGCCGAGAGCAATGTTATGCAGGGGCAGAAGCTTTGTCTAAACCGAGCTTGCGCGATGTAAGTATTGATGAGTTTGAGGCAAAAAAACATACATTAAGCGTTGAAGTAGCCAAGCGTGTAGAGCACATTGTGTATGAAAATGCGCGCACATTAGAAGCCATGCAAGCCTTTAGTAATAACGATATAACCAAACTAAGTACACTAATGGCACAAAGCCATGCCTCTATGCGTGATTTGTTCGAAATAACCACCTCCCAAATCGACACTCTTGTGAATATTATCGCAAAAGTAATTAATGAACACGGCGGCGTAAGAATGACGGGCGGTGGCTTTGGTGGTTGTGTAGTGGCGTTTGTTCCTAATTTTTTGGTAGAGAATGTAATTAGTGCTATTGAAACGCAGTACGAGCAACAAACAGGATTAAAAGAAACGATTTACACAAGCGTACCTTCAGCTGGTGTATCACTTATAAGAGCATAAGGACAATCTAATGAAAAAAGTACTGGTAACAGGAGGCGCGGGATATATTGGCAGCCACACTGTTTTAAGCTTATTAAAAGATGGTTTTGACGTAGTAGTAATAGACGATTTAAGTAACTCGAGTCGTGAATCGCTAACTCGCGTAGAAGCGTTATCAAAGCGAAAAGTTGAATTTATTCACGCCAGTTTACTTGATAACGATAAGTTGTCTGCCACGTTTAGCGAGCATAAATTTGATTCGGTTATTCACTTTGCAGGTTTAAAAGCGGTAGGCGAATCCATAGAAAAACCACTTGAGTATTATTATACCAACTTGGTGTCTACCTTAAATTTATGCCAATGCATGCTTAAATATAATGTTGATAAACTCGTGTTTAGCTCATCAGCTACAGTTTATGGACAAGGCGCATCGGTGCCTTATACCGAAAGTTTACCTCTAGGGCGTGCAGCAAGCCCGTATGGGCAAACAAAGGTAATGATTGAGCAAATACTACAAGAAATAGTCGCCTCAAATACCGGTTTGCAAGTAGCTAGCCTGCGCTACTTTAATCCTATTGGCGCAGATATTAGCGGCCAAATAGGAGAAGACCCATTAGGTATTCCTAACAATTTAATGCCCTTTATTGCTCAAGTTGCTGTAGGTAAACGTGACAAATTAGCTATTTTTGGAGGCGATTACCCTACTGAAGACGGTACATGTGAGCGTGACTATATACACGTTAGTGATTTAGCCAATGGTCATATTAAAGCCCTTAAATGGCTTGGCGAGCAACACCACAGTCTATATGAAGCATTTAACCTAGGCACTGGTACTCCTTATTCTGTGCTTGGCATAGTAAAAGCATTTATTGAGTATACCGGAGTTGATATTAACTTTGACATTGTAAAGCGCCGAGATGGCGACTTAGCTGCCTTTTGGGCCGATTCATCTAAAGCCCAGTCTGTTTTAGGCTGGCAATGTCAATATACCCTCGCAGACATGATGAAAGACACATGGCGCTGGCAAAGTAATAACCCTAATGGCTATCCAAATGTATAACTTCCTTATGTAAAGCACTGTCTACACAAGGCGCCCTAATCCACACACAATAATAAAGGTGATTAAAATGAAACGGAGAAGTTTTTTAAAACTCAGCGCTGGTCTACTAAGTTCAAGCCTGTTAAGTGGTTGCAGCGGATTATTTGCATCATACCGAGGTGACTTAACCTCAACTGCGCCATTAGATAATACGAATTTTAGTAAGCAGGTGTGGCTTGGTAAGCATTTTTGGGGCAACAGACTACAAGATTGGCAGCGTATAGGTAATGAGCTTTTATGTACCCGAGAAGGAAAAGATTTTGAAGCGCGTACTGTATCGTTACTCACCAGGCAACTTAATGGCTCATTACAAAGTGGGCGTATAAAAGCCACCGTACGCAATTTAACACCGAATGAAGAGGGCTTTTGTGGATTTTTATTAGGAATTGGCAAAGGTGAGCTATCAGCTAAAGGTGCTGCTTTAGCACAGCGAGCTGGTGGCGAAAATGGCGGAATAATTGCCGCCTTTGACAGTTTAGGTAAATTATCATTTAGACAGTTTGATGATGAAAGCAAAGCGCTTGATTTTACTATTATTAATCGTGCTCCATTTAATATACAACAATATAAAAGCGGCGATAAAATAACACTCGATTGCCATTTAGACCCAATAGATGCACACCATTTTGATATTCGTCTTGTGGCAAGTAACACAAATACAGCCCAGGAGTTAGGATTTGCAGTACTTCACAAAGTACCCGCAGATCAACTGCAAGGGGGGATTTCGTTATTAAGCTCCTCAGAGCCTTTTGTAGCAGGCGCACGTTGGGGGTTTAGTGATATTGAAACCGGTGGCGGTAAAATAACTCTAAATAATGCCAATACCTTAGGCCCGGTTATGGGGTGTATGTATAGCGTTAATAAACAGGTCCTCAAGTTATCTTGTCAGTTAATGCCTATTAATATTAAAGAATTTTCACGCGTAGAGCTGCAATATAAGTTTGAAAACCAATTGGATTGGCAGCATGCAGGCACAGCAAAAATTGAAGATGGGTTTGTAGCAAGGTTTAGGTTAAGTAATTGGAACTATTTAAAACAAGCTCAATACAGAATTGTTAACCCACAAAAGCCTGAAGACACTTTATACTTTGGCACTATTGCTAAGGACCCACAAAATACTAAAGAATTCACGATTGCATTGTACTCTTGTATTATTCCTACTTCTAAAAGCTTAGACAACACACATTACACACGCCTTATTAGTAGCGAGCGCGATTTAGGACGTTACACCAAAGACAATATTTTATTTCCTCACACTGAACTTGTAGAAAATGCTAATTACCATAACCCTGATATGTATGTCTTTTGTGGCGATCAGTACTACGAAACATACCCGACTCGCTATGGTCGCCACACCAAAGATGCCAAACTAGATACCTTATATAAATGGTACTTATGGTACTGGGCGTTTGCCGATAGTATAAAAGATAAGCCTACACTTGTTTTAGTTGATGACCATGATGTGCTGCAAGGTAACTTGTGGGGCGATGGTGGCGATCACTCCGATATGCTAAAAGAGGAAGACGGCGGTTATAAGTGGGACAAAGACCTTGTTAGAATGATCTACCGTATGCAAAATGGGCATAATCCGGACCCTTACGATCCCACACCGATAAAATATGATATTCCGGTTAGTTATGCTGCATTTGAATATGGCGGTATTAGTTTTGCGATGGTTGAGGATCGTAAATTTAAAACGCCACCTGACTACAAAGCTAATAAGCTTGCCACAACGGGTGAGTTATTAGGTAAACGCCAAGAAGCCTTTTTAAAAGACTGGCAAACTATGCACCCGGGTAAACCTAAAATATGTATTACAGCTTCCATGTGGGGGTCGCCTCAAACCGATGAAAATGGCAAAGCATTAATAGATTACGATGCAAATGGCTACCCGGCTGATGGGCGTACACGCGCAGTAAAACTAGTAAGTGACGCTAACGCATTAGTAATTGCGGGAGATCAACACCTCGGGTTGCTTGCCTACCAAGGAATAAATACCTTTGATGATGGCAGCTTGTTTTTTGCAGGCCCAGCTAGCGCAGCATTTTGGCAGCGATGGTTTGAACCCTACGCACCTTTACCAAATCAGCGAAACAACGACAAAAACACCGGTGATTTTACCGACACGTTTGGCAATAAAATGCGAGTTCTAGCGGCAGCTAACCCAAAAGTTACGCATAAACTTTTTGCTAAACAAAATACAACGTGGGGTAAGTTTTTAGCTGACAGAAACTTAAAAAGTGAAGGTTATGGAATTATTAAAATAAACCATGCAAAAAAATATTATCAATTAGAGTGCTGGGAGTGGAATACAGATCCATCAACAGAAAAGCAGTTTACTGGTTGGCCGTATATAAAAGAATTTTGATTAGGCTAGAACTATTGACGATAAACTCTGTGTAAATATTTACTTTAACACTGTTACTTAAGAGCAATTTAATGCTTACGCATTAAGTTGGTTTTTTATAATCAAATAAATATTGTTAACAAAATACAGTTGACAATTGTTTGGTTATTATATTATTGTTTACAAAAGATTAACCTGACAACATAATAATACCTTAGAAAGGGAACACACATGACAATCATCAACAAAGCGTTCAAGTTGAGCGCGATTACAGCTGCAGTACTTGCAACACAATTGGTTTACGCCAAGCAAGACGAAAGCACACAAGAAAAACCGAAAGTAGAAGCCGATATTGAAATAATTGAAGTCAGCGGGTTAGCCGCCAGTCTTAAAAAATCTATTAATGATAAGCGTTTTGCTGAAAACGTTGTTGATTCGATTAACGCGGAAGATATAGGTAAGTCTACCGATCAAAATATTGCTGATGCGCTTTCGCGTGTAACTGGTGTATCAGTACAATCCGTTGATGGTGAAGGTGCACGAATATCTGTGCGTGGTGCTAACTCACAACAAAACAATATTAGCATGAATGGTGTGCAATTAGGTTCTACAGGTTTTAGCCAAGGCGTAGACTTATCGCAGTATTCATCCGATATTTTATCTAAAATTGAAGTGGTAAAAACACCGAGTGCAGATCATGAAGAGGGTTCGCTAGGCGCAAATATCAATCTTTCGACTACAAAGCCGCTTGATTTAAATTATGAAATTTCCACTATGACTTTAGAAGGTAGGTACAACGATTTATCTGATAAAGAAAATTATAAAATATCGGGTACGATGTCGAAAAAGCTTTTTGACGATACCTTTGGCGTGGTTTTTACTGCAGTTAAAGAGACTAACGAATACCGAAAAGACCAATACTCTGCTACAGAGTGGACAGCAGTTCAGTCGCCTTTAGCAACAGATACAAATGGCAACGTTGTTGAAAATGCGGTAGGTATTACACCTCGTTTAGTTAATTATCAGCTTTTTGATAGTCAAAATGACCGCACCAGTATTAACTTAGGTTTGCAGTGGCGAGCAAGTGAAAACACAGAGTTTAACTTTAACGCAAACCTTGCAAAACAAGATGTTAATAACTCAATGCATGGTATTAATACGCGCTCAATGGAAACTAAAAACTTAGTTGAAGGTGAAGACCCAGGCCTTTCTGGCGTGACAGCTAAATTTACTGATCCTGAAGCTAGCTGGCGTACCATTGATTTAAAAACGAATACATTTACTAAATTTATCAACCGCTTTGGTAACGGTGGTTTAGTGCAGTCAGAAGGTGAATTTGAAAATAAAAACCAAGTTTACTCACTTGATATGAATCACGGTTTTAGTGACTCATTTTCGATGGAAGCTGGCGTTGGGTACTCTAAAACGCAGCAAATACCAGAAAACTCAGTGTACGTTGCACTGCAAAATTTTGCCAATATTAGTGCATGGAGCTTAGTAAATGTGCCACCAGAGGATATGGAGCCTGTTGGTTATGACTGTACAGCAGGCGGTCCGTGTAAATTAGTTACAGGCACCGGCTTAATTGATTACGGCGAAAACGACACTTTTGGTGACCCAACAAATCTATGGGATAACTACAGCACCACGGGATTTAATCCGGATGAGCTAAAAGCGCAGCATTTATCGTACATGGGCAGAACCCTCAACGAAGTCGAAGATGAACAAAAATCGCTCTTTGTCGATTTTGATTACGTGCTTGACACAAGCTATGTACGCTCAATTGAATTTGGTGCAAAATGGTCAAAACGTACAAAATATGTAGATGCTCAGCAAGGTGCCTTTAATAGTGTAGGCGAGGGGGTTGTAGTTATAAACCCTGCAACAGGCCAACCTGCAGTACTTGGTAGCGGTTTAAGAGATATTTCTGGTGATTTAATAACCAACGGTGAAGGGTTTCCTGTTGACGATTTTATGGCTGATTTAGGTTATGGCCGCGACAATGTAACCGATGGGTGGAATCGATTTTCGGCTTTTAAAGCATTTGAAGTAGCTTTAGGGAGTCCAGAAGTTGCTTTTGCCACAGACGATTCAAACACTCGCAATACAGAGCTAGATAACTTAGCATTTTACACCAAGCTAAATTTTGAATTAGCAGATGGACGTGTTACAGGTGATGTGGGTGTGCGTTATGTAAAAACGACTGTAGAAGTGCAAGGTGCATCGGGTGTACAGTTTGCATTTGACCCTTCAAATAATGCTCGTTTAATGGACCCATTTAAATTAGCAGAGTTGCGTGATACTAGCTTACCACTGTGTGCTGCAACGCAATTTTATGGTGCAGATTACAACGAAGAAATACGCTGGTCGAGAACCGATGGTCTAGGCTACGACACAAAAGGCACTATTGATAAATCAGACGATGTGGCTATTCCTGCTCAAGGCGCGTGTCATGATCCTAACGCTGTACGTGGTAATCCAAATGAATCTGAGTGGTGGTTATGGCGCCATTCTGATGTATCAACCGAAAAAAACTGGATATATGGCGAGCGTAAATTTGATGCAAATGGAAACTTATTACCAACAGAAGACAGAAGCTTACGCTCGTTTGCAGTAACTGGTGAGCACGACTACGATTTGTTTTTACCCAGTATCAATATTAACTACTTGCAAAGTGAAGACACCATTATTCGTTTTGCAGCATCTAAAACAATGGCACGCCCGCAAATTGACTCGCTTCGCCCTGGTTTTAAAGTAAGAGAAACACAATGGGGCGGTGAAAACCGTAACAACTCAATTACGCTTACCAATCCTAAACTCGATCCACTTGAATCAATAAACCTTGATTTATCATATGAATGGTATTTCAACGATTCGGGATTATTAGCAGCATCATTATTTTATAAAGACATGACAAACTTTGAAGAGTCTGAAACGATTGTTACCTACATGGATGACCTACGTGGAGTGGGACTCGAAGAGGGCGAATCTTATAACCCAGACGATTTAGTACTTATTGCAGGCCAAGATAGCTTAGAAAAATGTATGCCTAAGCGTTTTCAAGGTGGCCAGGATTATCAAAAAGAGTGGATGTATTCGGGCGACTTAGAGCAAATGTGTGCCAAATTTAACACCACCCGAATTAAAAATGGTAAAGGGGCAAGTATTAAAGGGTTAGAGCTTCAATACATGCAAACCTACGATAACTTACCGGGTATTTGGTCCGGCCTTGGCTTGCAGGCTAACTATACATATCAAGACAGTAAGTACGATCAAGAAGTATCATCGATTGATAATAATGTAAAAATTCCTTCATTGGCGGTTGCCTATACGCCAGAGCATAGCTACAACGTAACGGGTTTTTGGGAAAAAGATGGTCATCAATTACGTCTATCTTACCAAGGGACAACCGATCAGCTAGTACAACGCTCATGGGAAAACGGATCGCTGTGGGAAGAGGGACGTAAAACGCTCGACTTTTCTGCAAGTTATAAAGTAAATAACTACATGACGGTATCACTACAAGTTGCCAATGTAACCGACGAAGGCGTAAGACAATACTTTACCAGTCGTTTCTTAAATGCTGGTGGCCAAACGTTTTCTGAAGGCAGCCCGCTTGAAGGCGATGCAACTAAATCACGTACTGTTTACGCATATAAAACAGGCCGGACATTGAGACTTAATACCCGTATTAATTTCTAAATTTTTAATCTAATAAAAAGCCCGCAGCATTTCTGCGGGCTTTTTGGCTTTTGTTACTTGTCTCGTCCTGAAATGTGTTTACACATTTAGGACTTATTATGACCAAGTCAAATAATACACCGATTAAAAGAACACACCGATTAAAAGAACACACGAGATTATTCATTAGGCTTTAAATTGCAAGTTGTCGACGCTGTAGAAAAAGGCGATATGACTTATAAACAAGCCCAAAAAATTTATTAACTGAAAGTGGAGAATCTATCTCATTTTAGAAATTGTTACTGTAGTTTTCTCATAGTGGGAAGCTCTAATCGGTTATCTAAACAAAGCTTTATATAGGGCGGGTTAAGAAAACTATCTGCAATAATACCTTTTTATAACAAGCTAGCTAAAATATTTAGTGTCTAGGTAAACATCTCTGATAATACTTGCAATTAACTTTTATCAATTTGTAACCGTTTTTAGAAAAAAAAAATGCTGATCTTTAGTAAAAAATCAAATATAGTTTGTTTACTGTTAACAATATTTGATTTGTGAGATTAAAACTATGAACAAAAACATATCTCGTCGTTCAGTCCTCAAAATGCTTGCTGCTGGTGTTGCTGCTACAGGAATTTCTGGTTGCACTAGCAGTTTTGGGACAGTGGCTTCAACAACTACCCGCGGTACTAAATCTCATCATGATAATTGGTATAAAACGTATGATAGAGTATGGCTTGGAAAACAATATTGGGCTAATCCAATGGAGGATTGGCGCGTAGTTAATGGTGCTGCTGAATGTAGAAGTAGAGGTGGTAATCGTAGTGTTCATTCACTCACTCACCAAATAGCGCATCTTGACCAATCTTTTACAATGTCGGTGCAAGTGTCTCGCTTAGAGCAAAACAGCAACGATGGTGGCGCGGGTATTCGTCTTGGTGCTAAAAGTGAATTAAATGAATACCGTAGTAATTGTTTTGTACAGCAGGGTTATGACCTTGGTATTAAAAACAACGATTTAGTGTTAGGCAATAACACCGTGCCTATATCGATTCCGATAGAGGATCAAGCTGTTACTTTAACGCTGACTGGAACACCTCAATCAGGTGCCATGGCTTTAGAGTTAACGGTTAGTTTAACGTCGTCAGGAAAAGTGATAGGTACTCTCACTCATTTGGCTGCAGCCACTGAATTATTAGGCAATGTGGCGTTGGTGAGTAACTTTTCGATTCCATCCGTCACATATGAAAATGCACCTGAAGACAAGTTGGGCGCACGATATAAATTTAGTAATTGGACCATGCAAGGTGAAGCATTTTCAGTAATAGATGAACAAGCGTTTGGTCCGATACTTTGGACTATGTATTCGTTAAACGATACATTGAGTGATGAAGGCTTTGTGATGAAGTTGAGTGCTTACACAGGGCCTATAGGTGAACAAGATAATCAGCAAATAGAACTACAAATACAGCGTGATGATCAGTGGCTCGCTATTGATTCGCAAGTCATAGACCATGATGGCTGGTTGGCGACCTTTCGTATTGCTAATTGGGATGAAACACGCGATACGCCTTTTCGGGTTGTATACCGTGAAAAACACACAGATGGTACACAAACCCCAGATATATATTCAGGGATTATAAAAGCGAACCCAGCGAGTGAAAAATTACGAATGGCCGCGCTCACGTGTCAAAATGATTATGGTTTTCCGTACCAACCTGTTGCTCAAAATGTCGAAAAACTAAACCCCGATTTGGTGTTCTTTTCTGGTGATCAAATTTATGAAAGTCATGGCGGATTTGGTGTAATTCGTACTCCAGATAATTTAGCGATTTTAAATTACTTACGCAAATTCTATCAGTTTGGCTTGGCTTTCAAAGAGGTAATGCGTAATCAACCGACAATTTGTTTGCCCGATGATCATGATGTACTCCAAGGTAATTTGTGGGGGGAAGGTGGTGCAAGGATGGAAAACATTTCCAAAGACCCTTCAGCAAGTGCATTAGGTGGTTATATTGATTCTGCACGCGTGATAAATATGATACATAAAACCACTCTCAACCATAATCCAGATCCTTATGATCCAACGCCAACTAATGGTATTAGCTCGTATTATGGCACTATGCTATATGGCGGTGTCGGTTTTGCGATTCTTGCCGACAGACAATGGAAAAGTGGCCCAGAGCGTATTAATGTTGCGGTTGGCGAAACGGGACAAGATGAAGACCCACTTTTTTATAATCCTATATTCAATCCCCCCGGCTTAGACCTGTTAGGAAACCGCCAAGAGAACTTTCTTATAAAGTGGGGTAATGATTGGCGTGGGCATAAATTAAAAGCGGTATTAAGTCAAACGGTGTTTGCTGCTATTTCTACTCATCAGCCCCTACCTGATCGCTTCTTGAAATATGATTTTGATTCGAGTGGTTGGCCTGCATCTGCACGTAACCGTGCAATTGACGCAATGCGTGACTCTATGGCGTTACATATTTGTGGAGATACCCATTTAGGTTCTTTATCGCAATATGGCGTAAACCAGCAAAGAGATAGCAATTGGGCTTTTTGTACGCCAGCTATTTCTGCCGGTTGGCCAAGATGGTGGAAACCTGATTCGATGAGCATGCCTTACCAAAACCGGCCAGCACACGGCCTTGGCGAAACTGGCGAATATAATGACACTTTCGGTAATAAGATTTATGTCTATGCGGTAGGAAATCCACAGGTTGGTAAATCCAGTAATCGTTATGTAAAGGCACATGAGAAAGGGAGTGGTTTTGGCTTTATTACATTTGATTCTGAAAAGCTGACATACACAATGGAAGCATATAAGTTTTTAATAGATATAGCCGATGGTAAAGCAAGTAATCAGTATCCAGGATGGCCAGTAACTATTCATCAACAAGAGAATAAAGGCAAAAATATATTAAGTTAACTTATATGTATTAGTTCAGACAATATCTGACAATTCAACTTGAAAAAGTGAGAGTTACCCGTTTTGATAAAGGTGTCGAATCTTTAAATCAAAACAAACAAAAAGGTAACTCTCATGTTGCACACTAACAACCCAACCATAAAACACAAAGCCGGTTTACTTAACCTTGCTGAAGAACTAGGCAATGTATCAAGAGCCTGTAAAGTCATGGGCGTATCACGAGATACATTTTATCGTTATCAAGAACTCGTTAATGAGGGGGGATTGATGCGTTAATCGAAAAGAACCACCGTACACTAAATATAAAGAATCGCGTTGACGAAGAAACAGAGCAAGCCGTCATTAAATATGCAGTTGACTATCCTGCTCACGGCCATCATAGAAGCAGCAATGAGCTTCGTAAATTAGGCGTGTTTTTTTCAGGTAGTGGTGTTCGTTCAATTGTTAGCTATACGCTTAAGGAAGAACTATAAAAAGATCTGGACGAATGGATGGATTACTACAACAATGATCGGACTCATCAAGGGAAAGTATGTTGCGGTCGAACACCACTTAAAACATCACTGGATGGAAAAACGGTTTGGGCAGAAAATAATTTAGCTCAAATCTAAACTAACAGTCATCATTAGAAAAATGGGTAACTGTCAGATCAAGCCTGAGCTAGTACATATTAAACAGGACTTACTTAAATTCTCCCACTTTTATTAGTGAGTCTACCTTAACATTAGTGAGCGTTTTTTGGCTGCCATCTCGCCATGTAATTACAACTGATGAAAGCGTATCAGCTTGTGCTAATCCAAAATGCACAATATTAAGTAAGCTTTGCGAGTGAGTAGCACTTTGTGAGCCAATAACTTGATATTGGTTCGCAGTTGCTGTTTTAATTTGTACTTTTGCACCATACGGATCAACCCCACTTTTTGAGTATCCAACTCTAATAAGGGTGAAGTGGGCGTGACTTAACTCAGTGGTATTTTTATATAAATGCCATTGGCCGTTATCTTCATCTCCGCTTAGTAGGTCGAGTTTTCCATCTAGGTTAAAGTCAAATGCGGCTCCCATATCGCCGTGTGAGTCTAAGCCACGTTCGGTATCAGCGTTGTGAGTGATTGTTGCTTTAAATTTGTAATCACCTTGGTTAATGAGTAAAACATCAGCAACTCGCTCTTTTAGTTCGCCAAAGCGATAGACCATAAAGTCTATTTTTGTGTCGTTATTAAAATCGCCGGGTACAACTCCCCAGTTATTACTGTTTGTTAATGCATCTAATTTAGATGAAATATCAACCAGCTTACCATTATCGTTACGTAGTAATACATCAGGAAGGGCGAGATTTTGTGGTTGCCAATCGCTTTGATAGTTTTTTACATTTTTGAATGATGCGCGTACATCCCATGCAAGGTTGTCGGTAAGTACCCATTCCACTCGCCATTTATTATTCCCTAAATACCCAATGTACCAGCCGGTTTTATCAAGCTTAGTTGGAAACCCTTGCGCTTTTTTCTGGCTAATGGTGGTGTTTTTACTAGGTGTATTTATTAGTTCTTTTTTCTCACCTATGTATACATCCATTTGGCTTAATAGCTTGGCACGCGGGAAGTGATAAAAGTCACTTAGTATAAGACTTCCTGAGTTTGTGTTGTCGGTAATGAGTGTTATGCCATCGTGGCTTTTATTACCTTCATCACGCAGGTCTAGCCGTTTGCTGCCTTTATTAAACGATAGACTGTTATTAGCGATAGCGTAGCTTAGCTTTCCGCGAGCAAGGTAGTAGTCCATATCGCCGTCGTTATCTATATCAGCTTGTGCAACTGCGAGCGTGCCTTTGTAGGCTTCACTATTTGCACCTAATAGATCTTTAGTAACATTGGCAAAGGTAAAGTCGTTATTACCTTGATAAATAGTTAAATCGTTGTATCCATCAAAAGCAAAAATATCGAGTATGTCATCGTTATTGTAATCGGTTAATAATACACGCTCGGCTTTTATATTTTCAAAAGTAGCTGATGGGTGATAAGTAAACTTTCCATTACCGAGATTTTCAAAAATGATATTGCGTGGTGAGTTTTCGTGAATTAATTTTTCGGCGTTTACTTGTATAAAATCAAGATCACCATCGGCATCTACATCAACCCAGCGCACAGAGCGCCCGCGAGCCCCCATTTTAGATAAGCCAGCTTCAACAGTTTTATCTTCAAATTTACCATTATTGTTCTTAAGTAGTCGCTGGGGTTGAGGTGTGGTGCCATTTCCACCGCCTAGTGCAATAAGTACATCGAGATCGCCATCGTTGTCGTAATCACCGGCCGACATACCGTGTAGATCTGCTCGTGGAAAAATATCGTTTTGTAGTGTGTATGTGCCATCTCCATTTGCCATAAATAAACGAATAGGGGTGGTGTCGTGATTTGTTAGCAGCAGATCATAATGACCATCACTGTTTATATCGGCAATGGTAGGGCCGCCATACTTCCAGTTTTTTTGTGTTATTAAACCTGCTTGTTCAGATACGTCAGAAAAGACTACGTTGTTATTTGTTTTACTACTGGGCGTGTGTGTTTGTATGTTTTGACTGCATCCCGCTAAGTTTAGAGCGCTGATAATCACTACGCTAAGCGCAGATTTTTTGTTTTTAATCATTATTGTCCCTCTTTACACTGTGTTAATTGTTGACAATATATGTTGATATTAAAACATACAAGTAAATTTTAATAACTATTCTTAATGCTTTTTAACGTATTGGCTTTTGCGCTCTAAAGTTATATTAAATTTTGATAGTGGCTTTACAAACAACATACCTAGGTGTAGATTGTTAACAATAAACCATATCAAGGTATGATAGTTCACTTTGATATTCCTCGTATCGGCATTGTTTTAATGATGCTTTACTTGGTTACTATTTAATTAAACATTCTTGAAGGTATAAAAATATGCAAGCTGCACAATATATAGGTAACAAGTCATTTAACATTGTTGAAGGCACATCTATTAAACCTAAAGCGGGTGAGATTAGATTGAGTGTTGGATACGTTGGTATTTGCGGTACAGATATGCACATATACCACGGCGTAATGGATCAACGAGTGTCTATTCCGCAAACAATTGGCCATGAAATATCAGGTGTTGTTGCAGAAATAGGTGAAGGCGTTGAAGGCTTTGCTGTAGGCGAAAACGTGGTAGTACGTCCATTAGATTGGTGTGGCGATTGTCCTACGTGTAATGCAGGGCATACGCATATTTGTCAAAACTTAAAGTTTATGGGAATAGATACGCCAGGTGCTTTTCAGTCAAGCTGGACAGTTAAAGCGCGTACTTTGCATAAATTACCAGCAGGCGTTGATTTAAAACAAGGCGCATTAATAGAGCCGTTATCGGTTGCGTGCCATGATGTACGACGCTCGCGCTTACAAGCGGGTGAGAAAGTGGTTGTACTTGGTGGCGGGCCAATTGGGCAATTAGTTGCTGCGGTTGCTAAAAGTGTTGGTGCAGAAGTGCTCGTGTCTGAGCCTAACGAAAGCCGCCGTGCTTTTGCCAATGAGCTAGGTGTTAAATCGGTTAATCCCATTGAAGAAGATTTAGCTGCCTATGTAGATAGCTGGACGCAAACAAAAGGTGCAGATGTTGTATTTGAAGTATCAGGCGTAAAACCCGCAATAGAGGCTATGACCGAAATATCAGGGCGTCGGGGTCGTATAGTCATGGTGGCTATTCACAGTGTTAAACCTGAAATCGATTTATTTCAATTCTTTTGGAAAGAGTTGGAGTTATTAGGTGCGCGCGTATACGAAGCGGCAGATTTTGATTGGGCAATAGAGTTAATTTCATCGGGCCAAATAGATCTTAAACCTTTTATTAGTTCGGTTAGTTCGTTAACTGATATTGGTAGTGCATTTTCGAGTATGGATGGAAATCCAGAAGGCATGAAAGCGCTTGTTGAATGTAATCCACAATAATAAAAATTATAAAGGTATTAAAATGAATAATATGTTAGAAAAATTTAGCTTAGAAGGCAAAGTAGCCCTTGTTACAGGTTGTAAGCGCGGTATTGGTAAAGGTATTGCACTAGGTTTAGCACAGGCTGGCGCTGATATTATTGGTGTGTCTGCAAGCTTAGAGCTTGAAGGCTCAGAAGTAGAAAAAGAAGTTAAAGCTCTTGGCCGAAACTTTAAAGCCTATCAATGTGACTTTGGTGATCGTGATGCGCTTTATTCTTTTATTAATGATGTTAAAAGCGATTTTCCTAAAATTGATATTTTAGTCAATAATGCAGGTACAATCCTACGTGCTCCTGCGGCTGAGCATGGAGATGATTTATGGGATAAAGTGATTGAAGTTAACTTAAATGCTCAATTTATTTTAAGCCGCGAAATAGGCAAACAAATGATAGAACATGGCGAGGGTAAAGTTATTTTTACAGCTTCTTTGCTTACCTTTCAAGGTGGTATTACAGTACCAGGTTACGCAGCTAGTAAAGGTGCTATTGGGCAATTGGTTATGGCGCTTTCTAACGAATGGGCAGGTAAAGGCATTAATGTAAATGCCATTGCGCCAGGTTACATTGATACCGATAACACTGAAGCATTACGCAATGACAAAGAGCGTAATGCAGCCATCTTAGCGCGCATTCCACAAGGTCGATGGGGAAATCCTGAAGACTTTAAAGGGCCCGCAGTGTTCTTGGCTTCTGAGGCTGCTAGTTATGTAAACGGCGCTATTTTATTGGTTGATGGCGGATGGATGGGGAGATAGTTCAATGAACTTCCATAATAATGTAAATTTTATAAACGGTGAATATGTTGCGTCTAAAGCGAGCGGCATCATTGAAATACTAAGCCCCTCTACGGGTAAAAAAATTGGTGAAATACCAAAAGGCTGTATAGAAGATGCGCAGTATGCACTTGAGTCAGCGAATGTAGGCCAGAAAAAGTGGGCTAAATTGACAGCTCGCACACGTCAAAATATATTGCGCGTGTTTGCTAATAAAATTCGTGAAAATAAAGATATTCTTGCACCAATGCTTGTTGCAGAGCAAGGTAAATTGCTATCAGTTGCACAAATGGAAGTCGACGTAACAGCGACTTTTATTGACTATGCATGCGACCATGCACTTACTATTGAAGGCGATATTTTACCTTCAGATAACGAAGATGAAAAAATATACATTCATAAAGTGCCGCGTGGCGTAGTTGTTGGTATTACTGCGTGGAATTTTCCGCTGGCATTGGCTGGTCGTAAAATTGGACCTGCGTTGATTACAGGTAACTCTATTGTATTAAAACCTACCCAAGAAACACCTTTAGCAACCACCGAGCTGGGTCGTTTAGCAAACGAAGCGGGGATTCCTGCTGGCGTGCTAAACGTTATTAATGGATCAGGTTCTGTTGTTGGCCAAGCATTGTGTGAAAGCCCAATTACTAAAATGATCACCATGACAGGCTCTACTGCGGCAGGTAAGCAAATTTATAAAACTAGCGCAGAATACATGACGCCTGTAATGCTTGAACTTGGCGGTAAAGCCCCGATGGTTGTTATGGCAGATGCCGACCTTGATGAGGCTGTTGAAGGTGCGCTTTGGGGTCGCTTTGCTAACTGCGGGCAAGTATGTACCTGTGTTGAGCGTTTATATGTTCAAGAGTCTGTGTACGATGCATTTATGGCTAAATTTATACCAGCAGTAAAAGCACTTCGTGTTGGGGATCCTATGAACCCAGATACACAAATGGGGCCTAAATGTAATCAACGTGAAATAGACAACATTGATCACATTGTTCAACAAAGTATTAAGCAAGGTGCAAGCATTGCCACTGGTGGTAAAGTTGCGTCTGTTGAGGGTTTCGAAGGTGGTTGTTGGTACGAACCAACGTTACTTGTAGACGTTAAGCAAGATAACATTGCAGTACACGAAGAAACTTTTGGCCCAGTACTCCCTATTGTAAAAGTTAAAGATATGGATCAAGCAATACAGTACTGTAACGACAGTATTTATGGCTTAAGCGCTTATATATTTACGCAAAACTTTTCAGATATTAATAAAGCCATTAACGAATTAGAAGTGGGTGAAGTTTATATTAACCGTGGTATGGGTGAGCAGCATCAAGGTTTTCATAATGGCTGGAAACAAAGTGGTTTTGGCGGTGAAGACGGTAAGTTTGGTTTAGAGCAATATCTAGAAAAGAAAACCGTTTACTTAAAAGAAAAATAATATGATAAAACAACAATCTCCCTGGGTCGTTGATTTATAAATAACAAAGCCGATAATTTATTATCGGCTTTTTATTTTGTTCATAAATTATTTTAAATTTATGCTTATGTCACCATTAGGCTTGCAGCAGCACAGGAGTATTTCGCCTTCGCGCACAAACGCCAGTGGCTCTTCGTTATACTCGACGTTACCTGAAACTAACGTTGCTCTACAGGCGCCGCAGTAACCTTCGCGGCATTGGAATGCAACGTCTATTTTCATGGATTCTAAGCACTGTAAAACAGAAGGGCAGCCAGTGGTAAATTCTATACACTGGCTGTTTTCTGCAAGCGTTATGCTTGCAGCAGACTTGTCACTCATTATAAATCAAAGTCACCAAATTCAGAGGCATCTACTTGCGAGTCGATTTGACCAACAAGGTATGAGCTAATTTCAGCTTCTTGTGGTGCTACTTGCACGTTATCAGACACTAACCATGAATTAATCCATGGAATAGGGTTACTGTTATTTTCAAACTGTGCTGGTAAGCCAATAGCGGTCATACGTGCGTTAGTAATGTACTCAACGTACTGACATAAAATATGCTTGTTTAGACCAATCATAGAACCATCTTTAAATAGGTACTCTGCCCATTCTTTTTCTTGCTCTGCGGCTTCTACAAACATTTTAATCGCTTCGTCGCGGCACTGAGCTGCAACAATTGCCATTTCTGGGTCGTCTTTACCGTCTTGCATAATATTTAAAATATGCTGAGTACCCGAAAGGTGAAGTGCTTCATCACGCGCAATAAGCTTAATGATTTTAGCGTTACCTTCCATTAATTCACGCTCAGCAAACGCAAACGAACACGCAAAGCTTACATAAAAACGAATGGCTTCAAGAATATTTACCGACATCATGGCAAGGTAAAGTTTCTTTTTAAGTTCGAACAAATTAACGATCACTGTTTTGCCGTTAATTTCGTGTTTGCCTTCACCGTAAAGGTTGTAAAGCGACACTGAATTAATTAAGTCATCGTAGTATGTGGTTACAGCATCGGCACGTTCGCTGATTTTATCGTTGCTAACTATGTCATCAAAAATAAGTTCAGGGGCTTGCGTAACATTACGAATAATATGCGTGTACGAGCGGCTGTGAATCGTTTCACTAAATGCCCACGTTTCTATCCATGTTTCAAGCTCTGGTAACGATACAATAGGAAGTAGGGCAACGTTAGGTGAACGACCTTGTACGCTATCAAGCAAAGTTTGATATTTTAAGTTACTTAAAAATATATGCTTTTCGTGATCTGGTAATGCTTGAAAGTCTAAACGGTCTTTGCTTACATCTACTTCTTCAGGACGCCAAAAGAAAGATAGTTGCTTTTCGATTAACTTTTCAAAAATTGGGTATTTTTGTTGGTCATAACGAGATACGTTAACAGTTTGGCCAAAAAACATTGGCTCTAGCATTTGGTTATTATGGTTTCGGCTAAATGTAGTATAAGACATGTTTATCACTCAAAAAACTATCAGAAAAAGCGGGCTAAATGCCCGCTTAAAATAAAAATTAATAACTATATTTTACACGCGCCGCCTTCACAATCATCATCTTCCACTTCTGGAGTATCTTCTTGCATATCTGAGGCACCATCGCGAGTGTTGTGGTAGTACAAGGTTTTAACACCCAGTTTGTACGCAGTTAGTAAGTCTTTTAATAAGACTTGCATAGGTACTTTACCGCCTTCGAATTTATTTGGATCATAATTTGTGTTTGCCGATATAGTTTGGTCAACAAATTTCTGCATTATGCCCACAAGTTGTAGGTAACCATCGTTTGATGGAATATCCCATAATAACTCGTAGTTATTCTTTAAACGTTCGTACTCAGGCACTACTTGTTTCAAAATACCGTCTTTACTTGCTTTAACGCTAATGTGACCACGTGGTGGCTCAATACCATTTGTTGCGTTAGAGATTTGCGACGATGTTTCTGAAGGCATTAACGCACTTAGTGTTGAGTTACGCATGCCGTGCTCTTTAATGCTGGCACGTAATGTATCCCAATCAAGGTGAAGTGGTTCATCACAAATTTTATCTAAGTCACGTTTGTACGTATCTGTTGGCATAATGCCCTGTGAATACGTTGTTTCGTTAAACTTAGGACATGCACCACGTTCTTTAGCAAGCTCGTTTGATGCTTTCATTAGGTAGTATTGAATCGCTTCAAACGTTTTGTGAGTCAGTGCATTTGCGCTGCCATCTGAGTAACGCTTACCGTTTTTAGCTAAGTAGTATGCGTAGTTAATTACGCCTATGCCTAGTGTACGACGACCCATAGTCGCATTTTTTGCAGCCGGTACAGGGTAGTCTTGGAAATCAAGTAAGTTATCAAGTGCGCGCACTGCAAGTTCAGCTAGCTCTTCAAGCTCATCTAGTGACTCAATGGCGCCTAAGTTAAACGCAGACAGTGTACAAAGGGCAATTTCGCCTTCTTCGTCGTTTACGTTGCTTAGTGGCTTAGTTGGCAATGCAATTTCTAAACATAAGTTAGATTGGCGAATAGGCGCAACTTTAGCAATGAACGGGCTGTGTGTATTACAGTGGTCCACATTTTGTAAATAAATACGACCTGTACTTGCACGCTCTTGTGCAAACATAGAGAAAAGCTCAATGGCTTTAATACGCTTTTTACGAATAGATTCGTCTTGCTCATATTTTACGTAAAGCGCATCAAACTCTTCTTGGTCTTCAAAAAATGCATCGTAAAGGCCTGGCACGTCTGATGGGCTAAATAACGTAATGTAATCGTCTTTAATTAAACGAGAGTACATTAATTTATTAAACTGTACGCCGTAATCAAGGTGGCGAACACGGTTGTCATCTACACCACGGTTATTTTTAAGCACAAGTAGGTTTTCTACTTCTAAGTGCCAAAGCGGGTAAAACAATGTTGCTGCGCCGCCACGTACACCACCTTGCGAACAACTCTTAACAGCTGTTTGAAAGTGCTTATAAAAAGGAATACAACCAGTGTGGTACGCTTCGCCGTTACGAATGTGGCTACCAAGCGCACGAATTCGACCTGCGTTAATACCAATGCCCGCACGTTGTGAAACGTATTTAACAATCGCAGACGATGTAGCGTTAATTGAATCAAGGCTATCGCCACACTCAATTAATACACATGAGCTAAACTGGCGAGTCGGCGTACGTACACCTGCCATAATAGGCGTTGGTAGTGATATTTTAAATAACGAGACTGCATCGTAAAAACGCTTAATGTAAGAAACGCGTGTTTCACGTGGGTAGTCAGAAAATAAGCTCGCCGCTACTAAAATATATAAAAACTGTGCACTTTCGTAAATCTCACCCGATACACGGTTTTGAACAAGGTATTTACCTTCAAGCTGCTTTACAGCCGCGTAGCTAAAATTAAGATCGCGAGAATGATCAAGGTACGCATCAAGCTCGTCTAGTTCTTGCTCAGTGTAATCTACAAGTAAGTGGGCGTCGTAGCGTTTATCGCCAACCATTTTTGTTACATGGTCGAATAAACGTGGTGGCTCAAATTGGCCGTACGCTTTTTTACGTAAATGGAATACAGCTAAACGTGCCGCTAGGTATTGGTAATCAGGCGATTCTTTTGAAATTTGATCTGCAGCAGCTTTAATAATGGTTTCGTGTATGTCTTTAGTACGAATACCGTCGTAAAACTGAATGTGTGATTTTAATTCAACTTGCGAAACCGATACGTTTTTTAAACCTTCGGCGGCCCATTCAATAACGCGATGGATCTTATCAAGATCAAGTGGCTCTTTACGCCCGTCACGTTTGCTTACAGATAACTGTTGGTTCATTTGCCTGTATTCCTTGGGAATTATGTATTTTGACCAATGCGTCATACCTCGCAATGGCAAGGTAAGTACTCATTTATTATAAGTTTCACCGTAATGGCGAATTTAATTGAATAACATTTGGCCACAATATCTGGTGTTGTTCAATTTAGAGATCACAAGATAGTGTGGTCTGAGTTGTTTTGCAAGGGACATAATTGCCCCTATTTGTGGATAACTTTGGGATAACGCATTTGTGTTAGTAGACACTCACCTTCGAACAATCATTTAAGTTAGAATATGCAGAAATCAACTAATGATCTGCTAAATTTACGCATTTTAAAAATAAATTTTGACTGCTTTTTTTATCGACAAGCTTTGTGTGAAAACTAACACAATCACAATATATAGTGTTTAATAATTAACATGGCACTATATATGGTTTCAGTGCACTATCTAAGTGAGTTGTTTAGTGTTCATGGTTGAACGCTTTTATAAATAAAAAGCATAATTAGAGGGAAGATATAGAAATGGGCTAAAAGATAGCCCATTTAAGTTTATACAAAGAGCATGCTGCTCAGTGTAATAATTTTAAAAATACCTATTATTACACTTTCTGATATTTCTATAGATAAACTGAACTTCAATTTTAGTTATCCTAAATCTGAGTTAGTCACTTGCTGAGAATATAAGAATAAGTTACGCTCAAACTTCCAAACTTGGGCACTTTCTTAAAACTCGAGCAAGTGTCTTTGCTAACATCATATTCAAAATTTGAGTATGGTGTTAGCCCCTCCACTTAATTGAAATATCAATCCCATCAAAGTGTTAATAAAACTCTAATGTGGTCTGAGTTGTTTTGCAAGGGACATAATTGCCCCTATTTGTGGATAACTTCGGTATAGCGTATTTGTGTTAGTAGACGCTCACACTTAAACGACCACTCAACCAAAGGCGTTTAAAAAGTAAACTAATGATCTGCTAAATTTACGCATTTTAAAAATAAATTCTGACTGCTTTTTTTATCAGCAAGCTTTGTGTGAAAACTAACACAATCACAATATATAGTGTTTAATAATTAACATAGCACTATATATGGTTAAAACCATCAATTGGGCTTAGCCAGTTAAAATTGGCTTCCCAAGCTATCGCTTCATCTTTACTTGGGATGTAACCCCAAAGTGCCGTTGCGGTATGCATACCTGCCGCTTTGCCTGCTTGTATGTCACGTTGTGCATCACCAATGTATAAACAACGGCTTGGTTCTACCTGCATAAGCTTTGCACAATGTAGCAGTGGTAGAGGTGATGGCTTCGCTTCAGCTAATGTGTCGCCACTTATTATCACACTGGCATTTTTTAATGCGGGAATAGCTGCCACTAAAGGATCGGTTAAAAACCCTGGTTTATTAGTCATGATCCCCCATTTGATCTTTTTCAGATCAAGGGCGATAAGTAACGATTCAACACCAGAGAAGCAATGCGTGTGCTTTGCTATGTTTGCAGCGTACTCGTCAACTAATTGCTTTATAAGCTCGCTTTGGGGTTGTTTAGCCCATAATTCTTTAAAACCAGCCTCTAATAATGCGCCTGCGCCGTTAGATGCTGCAGGGCGGTATACATCACTACTAACAGGTGTGATTTTATTACTTATAAGCACTGCGTTTAAAGCGGCGCCTAAATCATCAGCGGTATCGAGCAGGGTGCCGTCTAAATCAAATAAAAATGCATCGTACTCAATAAGAGGCAGTGGGGCTTGAGAGCTAGCCATTAAGCTAACTTCTCAAAATAAAGTATGTAATTTACGCTAACGTCGTTATTAAGCGTATATTGCTTTGATAGTGGGTTATAAGAAAGCCCTGTACTTGCACGTACTTTTAAACCCGCTTGCTCCGCCCATACAATAAGTTGCGCAGGTTTTATAAACTTTTTATGGTCATGTGTACCTTCAGGTACCATTTTCAACAGCTTTTCGGCGCCAACAATCGCGTATAAATATGCTTTAGGGGTTTTGTTCAGGGTTGAAAAAAACACGTCTGCACCTGGTTTGGCAAGTGCAGCTACAGCATGAATGATAGAAGCTGGGTCGGGTACGTGCTCAAGCATTTCCATACACGTTATTACATCAAAGCGCTCAGGGTACTGCGATGCAAACTCTTCGGCAGGTACTTTTATGTAATCTACATTTACGCCTGTCTCTAAACTATGCAATTTAGCAACAGTTAAAGGCTCTTGCCCCATATCGATACCGGTTACTTTAGCACCCATACGCGCCATGCTTTGGCTTAAAATGCCGCCACCACAGCCAACATCGAGTGTTTCTTTATCGAATAAGCCTTGCGTTTTGTTTGCTATAAAATCTAAACGTAACGGGTTAATTTCGTGAAGAGGTTTGAATTCTCCGTCTAGGTCCCACCACCGCTCTGCGATGGCTTCAAATTTTGCTATTTCTGCGTGATCTACATTTTGATGTTCGGTCATAAAATACTTCCTCGTCAATCTGAGGCCATTATATAGGGCTAAATTGATAAATCGCAAAGTTTTGCGCCTGTAAATTGAAATTAATTGTGATAGCATGGCTATTAGTAATAATAACAAATACTCTTAATACCCAATACCGGGTTGTTGAGAGCTGATACTGAAGGAATGTGATATCAAATGACTGATCTCGCCAATGAAATTCTGCCAGTCAATATTGAAGACGAGTTAAAAAACTCCTACTTAGATTACGCAATGAGCGTAATAGTAGGACGTGCATTACCAGACGTACGTGACGGTTTAAAACCTGTTCACCGCCGCGTTTTGTTTGCAATGAACGAGCTTAGTAATGACTGGAACAAGCCTTACAAAAAATCGGCCCGTGTGGTCGGTGACGTAATCGGTAAATACCACCCACACGGCGACAGTGCAGTTTATGACACGATAGTTCGTATGGCTCAGCCATTCTCACTACGTTATATGCTTGTAGATGGCCAAGGTAACTTCGGTTCGGTTGATGGTGATTCAGCAGCGGCAATGCGTTATACAGAAGTACGTATGGCAAAAATGTCGCATGAGTTATTAGCCGATCTTGAAAAAGAAACGGTTGATTTCGTTCCTAACTACGATGGCACAGAGTTCATCCCTGATGTTTTACCAACGAAAGTTCCTAATTTATTAGTGAATGGTTCGTCGGGTATTGCAGTAGGCATGGCTACAAACATTCCACCACATAACTTAACTGAAGTTGTGAACGGGTGTTTGGCACTTATTCAAAATCCTGATTTAACTATTTTAGAGTTAATGGATTATATCCCTGGTCCTGATTTCCCAACGGCTGCAATTATCAACGGTAAGAAGGGCATCGAACAAGCCTACTTAACTGGCCGTGGTAAAGTGTACATGCGTGCACGCGCCGACGTCGAAATCGATGAAAAAACAGGCCGTGAAACAATCATCGTTCACGAAATTCCTTATCAAGTTAACAAAGCTCGCCTAATTGAAAAAATTGCTGAGCTGGTTAAAGATAAGAAAATTGAAGGTATTAGCGCGCTACGAGATGAATCAGATAAAGACGGTATGCGTATCGTTATTGAGATCAAACGTGGTGACGTAGGCGAAGTTATTCTAAATAACTTATATTCACAAACTCAGTTACAAACTGTGTTTGGTATGAATATGGTTGCTTTAATTAATAACCAACCTAAGTGTTTTAATTTAAAAGAAATGCTTGAAGAGTTTATTATTCACCGTCGTGAAGTAGTAACTCGTCGTACCGTGTTTGATTTACGCAAAG
Source organism: Pseudoalteromonas sp. SWYJZ19 (assembly GCF_015864375.1). NCBI lineage: Bacteria > Pseudomonadati > Pseudomonadota > Gammaproteobacteria > Alteromonadales > Pseudoalteromonadaceae > Pseudoalteromonas > Pseudoalteromonas sp. SWYJZ19. The sequence continues at coordinate 49,252 of NZ_JADYXI010000015.1, read as the reverse complement.
CCCGCGACCGTGCACACACGCTTGAAGGCTTAGCGATTGCACTTGCAAACATTGACCCAATTATCGAGCTTATTCGTAAATCTCCTACACCTGCTGAAGCTAAAATTGCTTTAACAGCGCGTCCGTGGGAACTAGGTCATGTACAAGGCATGCTTGAGAAAGCGGGTGAAGATAATGTAGCTCGTCCTGATTGGTTAGCCGCTGATTTAGGTATTCGTGATGGTCAATATTATATTTCTGAGCAACAAGCTCAAGCAATATTAGATTTACGTTTACATAAGTTGACTGGTCTTGAACACGAAAAAATTATAAGTGAATACCAAACCTTATTAGATTTAATTGCTGATCTTTTATATATTTTGGCTACGCCTGAGCGTTTAATGGAAGTTATTCGTGACGAACTAGTAGAAATTAAAGAGCAATATGGCGATGAGCGTCGTACAGAAATTAACGCCGCAGCTCACGATATAAGCTTAGAAGATTTAATTACTGAAGAAAACGTTGTAGTAACGCTTTCTCACGAAGGTTATGTGAAGTATCAGGCATTGTCTGATTACGAAGCGCAGCGTCGTGGTGGTAAAGGTAAGTCAGCAACGAAGATGAAAGATGAAGATTTCATTGAACGTCTGTTAGTTGCAAATACGCACGATACTATATTGTGTTTCTCTACAGCGGGTCGTTTATATTGGCTTAAAGTGTATCAGTTACCACTAGCAAGTCGTGCAGCGCGCGGCAAGCCAATTGTTAACTTGTTACCACTTGAAGCTGATGAACGTATTACAGCTATATTGCCAGTACGCGAGTACGCAGAAGATAAATACATCTTTATGGCAACTGCATTTGGTACTGTTAAGAAAACACCATTAACGGCTTACAGTCGTCAACGTGCAAGCGGTATCATTGCTGTTAACTTAAATGATGGCGATAGCTTAATTGGTGTTGATATTACCGATGGTAGCAACGAAATTATGTTGTTCACTGATGCTGGTAAAGTAGTACGTTTTAAAGAAGCTGAAGAAACAACCGTTGTTGATGAAAACGGTAACCCAGTACTTGATGAAGAAGGCAACCCTGAGATTCGTTTCAAAGGTGTTCGTCCAATGGGTCGTACTGCTACAGGTGTTCGTGGTATTAAAATGCCAGACGAGCAACGCGTAGTATCGTTAATTGTACCAAAAACTGACGGTGCTATTCTAACAGTAACTGAAAATGGTTACGGTAAACGTACACAGCTTGAAGATTATCCATCTAAGAGTCGTGCAACACAAGGTGTTGTATCTATCAAGGTGAGTGAACGTAACGGTGCTGTTGTTGGTGCTGTGCAAGTTGATGACAACGATGAAATAATGATTATTTCTAATCGTGGTACCTTAGTACGAACTCGCGTTAATGAAGTTTCTACGGTTGGACGTAACACGCAAGGTGTTATTTTGATCAGAACTATTGACGGAGAGCAAGTAGTTGGTTTACAACGTATAGAAGAGATTGAAGTTACTGAGAGTGACTTAATTGATATCGAAGACGTTGAAACAGTTGATACGGTTATTGAAGAAGTAGTGGATGACAATCCTCCTTCTGAATAATTGAAATTGAAAAAGCGGCTTTAGCCGCTTTTTTTTATGTTGTTGAATAAAACTAATACAGCTTGTTTGCAGTGCGATCAGGCTTGAAATTTTTAATTACTGGAATGAGGCAAAGGTAATGAGTAAATATAATTTTTGTGCGGGACCGGCTATGCTTCCGCAAGCGGTGATGAAAAAAGCGCAAAAAGAGTTCCTAGATTGGCAAGGTTTGGGTGTTTCTGTGATGGAAATAAGCCATCGTAGTAAAGAGTTTTTAACGGTTACTGCAAAATGTGAAGCTAGCCTTCGCCGCTTAATGAATATTAGTGATGAGTTTGAAGTGTTGTTTATGCATGGTGGTGGCCGAGGACAATTTAGTGCTGTACCGCTAAACTTACACCAAGAAGGTAAAACCGCTTTTTATTGCGAAAATGGCGTATGGTCAAAAAGTGCGAGAGATGAAGCGAGTAAATTCACTCAAACGACTTTTACCGATATACGTAATGATGCTGATGGCGAGTTTTCTATTAAAGCGGTTGCTGACTGGGATTTACCAGCAGATGCAGCGTATATCCACTATTGCCCTAACGAGACCGTTGATGGCTTAGAGATTTTTGATGTACCTAGCCACCCAACAGCACCAATTGTTGCAGACATGTCGTCAACTATTTTATCGCGCGAAATAGACGTTAATAAATTTGATTTAATTTATGCCGGTGCACAAAAGAATATTGGCCCATCGGGTATATCAATCGTTATTGTACGTAAAACATTACTAGAGCGTGAAGGTTTAGCAAAACCTGGTATTTTAGATTACGCACTTGAAGCAAAGCAGGGCAGTATGTTTAATACCCCACCGACTTTTGCTTGGTATTTAGCGGCTGAAGTATTTGAATGGCTTGAAAGCAATGGTGGTGTAAAAACCATGGAAGCACAAAATATTGCTAAAGCAGATTTACTGTATGATTTTATCGATAACTCTGATTTTTATTCAAATATTGTTGCTAAGCATTGTCGCTCACGTATGAATGTTCCTTTTTGGTTGAATGATGAAAGCTTAAATAGCAAATTTGTTGCTCAATCTAACGAAGCGGGTTTACTTGCTTTGGAAGGTCACCGAATAGTGGGCGGTATGCGCGCCAGCATTTACAACGCAATGCCACTTGAAGGTGTTCAAGCACTAGTTGACTTTATGGCTGCCTTTGCAAAGGAAAATAGCTAATGGAGCAACTTCGTTTAGAGCCCATTTCTCGTGTAAACGGCACAGTTACCTTACCTGGGTCAAAAAGTTTATCAAACCGTATTTTATTATTAGCAGCGCTTGCTAGTGGTACTACTGTTGTAGAGAACTTACTTGATAGTGATGATATTCGTCATATGTTGGGTGCTCTGAAGCTTTTAGGTGTAAATGTGACACTTAATGAAGAACGCACTGTAGCCACTGTAGAGGGTGTTGGTGGTGTGTTTAAAACACCAAGTGAACCATTGTTTTTAGGTAATGCAGGCACTGCCTACCGACCTCTAACCGCTGTACTTGCTGCTGTAAGTGGTGAGTACGAGCTAATAGGCGAGCCGCGTATGGAAGAGCGTCCAATAGGGCACTTAGTTGATGCTCTACAAACGCTGGGTGGCGATGTTACCTATACAAAACATAAAGATTATCCACCACTTAAAATCGTAGGCGGCCAAATCAACGGCGGTGAAGTTGAAATTGACGGCAGTATTTCAAGTCAATTTTTAACTGCCTTGTTAATGGCAGCACCTTTATTTAACGGCGATACAAATATAACTATTAAGGGTACTTTAGTATCTAAACCTTATATTGATATTACGTTAGGTGTTATGGCGCGCTTTGGTATTGATGTTGAGCACAGTGACTATGCAACTTTTAACGTTAAAGGTGGTCAACAGTATCAATCAATCGAGCGTATTATGGTTGAAGGTGATGCTTCATCGGCTTCTTATTTCGTTGCAGCCGCAGCGATAGCCGGTGGCGAGATAGAAATTAAAGGTGTTGGCGCTAAATCGGTTCAAGGTGATATTGGCTTTGCTAAAGTTATGGAGCAGGTTGGCGCTAAAATTGATTGGTATGATGAGCGTTTAGTTGTTCGCAAAGGCGAGCTTAATGGCGTAGATATAGATGCGAATGCAATTCCTGATGCAGCAATGACACTGGCAACAGTTGCTTTGTTTGCTAAAGGTAAAACCGCTATTCGTAATATTTATAACTGGCGCGTTAAAGAAACAGACCGTTTGTACGCAATGGCAACTGAGCTTAGAAAAGTAGGCGCTGAAGTTGTAGAAGGGCATGACTTTATAGAAATTACACCGCCTAAACACTTCAACGATGTAGCAATAGACACTTACGACGATCACCGTATAGCTATGTGTTTTGCTATGGTTGCCGTAGGCGGAAAGCCAATAACGATTAATGATCCAAAGTGTACTTATAAAACATTTCCTACATTTTTCAATGTTTTAGCATCAGTCAGTGAATAAGCTATTTAGAAGTAATTACAAAAGTTACACACTAATAGCAGATATATTTTAATAACTGACGTATAATGTCGCGGTTTATTTAGGTGTGCATTGCAGGAGGTTTTAAATGCAGGCGTTATTAATGCCCGTGATCACCGTTGATGGCCCAAGTGGTTCAGGTAAAGGAACTGTTTGTCGCTTGTTAGCCGACAAGTTGGGGTGGGATGTACTAGATAGTGGTGCGATTTATCGCGTTTTATCTTTAGCTGCACTTCATCACCAAATTGCATTAGACAATGAAGAAGGGCTTGTCCCTCTTGCTGCAAATTTAGATGTGCAGTTTTTGGTAGATAGCCAAACTAATGCAGGAAAAGTTATTTTAGAAGGCGAAGATGTAACGACTACTATTCGTAATGAAGAAGTAGGCGCTGCAGCGTCAAAGGTTGCAGCATTACCTCGCGTTCGTGAAGCATTATTACGCCGTCAGCGTGCATTTCGCACTGAAAATGGCTTAATCGCCGATGGTCGTGATATGGGCACTGTGGTTTTTCAAGATGCACCGTTAAAAATATATTTAACAGCAAGCGCAGAAGAACGTGCTCGTAGACGTTTTGTTGAGTTGAATACGCGCGGTCTTAATGTTACACTAAGTGGTCTATTACAGGATATTCAAGCTCGTGATGAGCGCGATATGAATCGTGCCGTTGCTCCGCTTGTGCCTGCAGAGGATGCTATTGAGATCGATACTAGCGAACTTAATGCACAGCAAGTGTTTGATAAAGTAATAACTTTATTAGATATTGCTATCTCTGAAGGTAAGCTTCCTAAACGAAGCTAAAACACATTTTATGCGCCAGCAGGATGCCAGTGCTATTTTAACAACCCCATGCAGCATGGTTGCTTATTGGTATAATATATAGAGACGTATATTCGTATGTCAGAAAATTTTGCGCAGTTATTTGAAGAAAGCTTAAAGGGTTTTGAAGCAGAGCAAGGCTCTATCGTTAAAGGTACAGTAATCTCAATCGAGAACAACATTGTACTTGTAGATGCTGGTCTTAAATCAGAAAGTGCTATCCCTGCTGAGCAGTTCAAAAATGCTGCTGGTGAACTTGAAGTTGCTGTTGGCGACGAAGTAGATGTTGCACTAGATGCAATTGAAGACGGTTTCGGTGAAACTATTCTTTCTCGTGAGAAAGCTAAGCGTCACGAAGCATGGATCCGTCTTGAGAAAGCATGTGAAGAGCAAGAAACTGTTACTGGTGTTATCAACGGTAAAGTTAAAGGCGGTTTCACAGTTGAAGTTGATTCAATCCGTGCTTTCCTACCTGGTTCACTTGTTGATGTTCGTCCAGTACGTGACACAACTCACCTTGAAGGCAAAGAGCTTGAATTTAAAGTAATCAAGCTTGACCAAAAACGTAACAACGTTGTTGTTTCACGTCGTGCAGTTATCGAATCTGAAAACTCACAAGAACGTGAAGAGCTTCTTGCTAACCTTGTTGAAGGTCAAGAAGTTAAAGGTATCGTTAAGAACCTTACTGACTACGGTGCATTCGTTGACCTTGGTGGTGTTGATGGTCTACTACACATTACTGATATGGCTTGGAAGCGTGTTAAGCACCCTTCAGAAATCGTTAATGTTGGCGACGAAATCGCAGTTAAAGTTCTTAAATTCGACAAAGATAAAACTCGTGTATCTCTAGGCCTTAAACAGCTTGGTGAAGATCCATGGGCAGCTATCGCTGGTCGTTACCCAGAAGGTTCTAAACTTTCTGGTCGTGTTACTAACCTTACAGATTACGGCTGTTTCGTGGAAATCGAAGAAGGCGTTGAAGGTTTAGTACACGTTTCTGAAATGGATTGGACTAACAAAAATATCCATCCTTCAAAAGTTGTTAGCTTAGGCGACACTGTTGAAGTTATGGTTTTAGAAATTGACGAAGAACGTCGTCGTATTTCTCTTGGTCTTAAGCAATGTATTGCTAATCCTTGGCAGGAATTTGCTCGTCTACAGAACAAAGGCGATCAAGTTACTGGTAAGATCAAATCAATCACTGACTTCGGTATCTTTATCGGTCTTGACGGTGGTATTGACGGTCTTGTACACCTTTCAGACATTTCTTGGAATACACCTGGCGAAGAAGCTGTACGTGAATTCAAGAAAGGCGACGAAATCACTGCTATCGTATTGCAAGTTGACCCAGAGCGTGAACGTATCTCTCTAGGTGTTAAGCAAATCGAAGCTGACCCATTCAATAACTACCTTGATGCAAACAAAAAAGGTGCTATTGTTAAAGGTAAAGTGACTGAAGTTGATGCGAAAGGCGCAACTGTTGAACTTATCGAAGGCGTTGAAGGTTACATCCGTGTAGCTGATATCGCTCAAGAGCGCGTTGAAGATGCAACTACTGTTGTTTCTGTAGGCGACGAGATTGAAGTTAAATACGTTGGTGTTGATCGTAAGAACCGCACTTTAAGCTTATCTGTAAAAGCTCTTTTCGAAGCAGAAGAGAAAGAAGTACTAGAGAAGCTTAAGAAAGAAGAGCCAGTGTTTGAAAACGCAATGGCAGCTGCTTTCGCAAATGCACAAAAAGACTAATATATAATTAGTTTTTAGTTGGAAGGGCATTTTTTGCCCTTCCTATATCTCTTTTTAAGGAAACGCTATGACTAAGTCAGAACTGATAGAAACACTTGCGGAACAACACGCACACGTTCCAGTGAAAGATGTTGAGAATGCTGTAAAAGAAATTCTTGAACAAATGGCCGGCTCATTATCTACTTCAGATCGTATTGAGATCAGAGGTTTTGGTAGTTTCTCTTTGCATTTCCGTGCTCCTCGCACAGGTCGTAATCCTAAGACTGGCGATACAGTTGAGCTTGAAGGAAAGCATGTACCTCATTTTAAACCAGGCAAAGAATTACGCGACCGCGTAAATGAAAGCATTGCCTAGTTAACTTAGTGGAGTAGTTACTTGTTCAAGGTATTAAAAATTATTCTGGTTGCACTATGCCTTATCAGTGCATTTGTATTAGGGTCACAAAACCCACAGTTAGTACAAATAAATTATATTATAGCCAGTAATACATTACCTTTAGCTGTAATAATAAGTATCTGCTTTTTATTAGGTGTTTTGATTGGTTGTTTTATTAGCTTTAAATTGTTTTCGCAATTAAAGTGGCAAAACTACCGTTTAAAAAAGCAATTAGCGCCTGAAAAAGATAAAAAAAAGCTTGCCGCGAATAAAGACACCTAACTATGATTGAGCTTTTGTTTTTACTATTACCTGTTGCCGCCGGTTACGGTTGGATTATGGGTAAAAACAGTGCTAAAAACCAAGCTCATCAACTTAATCGTCAGATCACTTCTGAATACAGCAAAGGCTTAAAGTTTCTACTCGACAGAGAAGAAGATCAAGGCTTAGAGCATTTAATTAACTTACTTGAAGTGTCAGCCGACTCGGTTGAACACTATTCTACACTTGCCGCTATGTTTCGTCGTAGAGGTGAATTAGACCGCGCAATAAAAATTCATGAACTTTTATTAAAACACCCAAGCTTAAATGAACAACAAGCTGCAACAAGCCGTTTAGAACTTGCCGAAGATTACATAATGGCTGGGCTACTAGACAGTGCGGAAGAGCACTTAGTTTGGTTAGTTAAAGCAGGGCATGTAGAAGCGCTAGATCCTATTATTACTTTATACTCGCAAACCCGTGAATGGGAGAAAGGCATCAACATGTTTGAAGCCCATAGCGAGCTATTTTCAAAAGAACAACAATTTAAAGCGATTGCTAATTTTTATTGTGAGTCGGCTTTAAGTGACAGTACCCCCCAACTAATGAGAAAAGCGATTAGCTTAAATTATAAAGCTGTGCGTCCCCTGTACGAATTAGGTTTAGTTGCTTACGCAAAAGAAGATTACGTTAAAGCTATTTATTACTGGCGTGAACTTGTTACTCAATTCACTTTGTTTGCGCCTTTATTTATTGATGAGCTTGCCCACAGTTATAAACAATTAAATTTAACGCATCAATTTCATGAATTAGTCAGTGATTTATTAGAAAAGGGCGGTGTATTAATTAAAATAAAACATTGCCAAGCCTTACTTGAACAAGGGCATACAAAACAAGCCTTTGAATTTTTAACTGATAGCTTAAAACGTCAACCTACTATTCGTGGTTTCAGTTTTTTACTGCAATTGATGGGCGATCAAAATAAAAATACCAAAGAAGTACTTAACGAAATTGATAAACTTGTAACCTCTTATATTGCTACAAAGCCTGACTTTCAATGTCAGCATTGTGGTTTTACAAGTTACACAATATATTGGAATTGCCCCTCTTGTAAGCATTGGGAAACCATTGTTCCAAGTCGAGGCTTAGACGGATTTTAATAACCCCATATTAATAATTTTACTGCCATACATTAGGATAGTCATGTCTTTCGAACACTCAAAAAAAATTCTTATAGCATTAGATTACGATGATCAAGAAGTTGCCTTAAACTTTGTTAAACAACTTTCTCCTAATACATGTCGTCTTAAAGTCGGCAAAGAGATGTTTACTTATTTTGGACCTACATTTGTTAAAGAGTTAATTGATTTAGGTTTTGATGTTTTTTTAGATTTAAAATTTCATGACATTCCTAATACAGTAGCTAAAGCGGTTACTGCCGCTGCGAAAATGGGTGTATGGATGGTTAATGTACATGCATCTGGTGGCTTTGAAATGATGAGTAAAGCTAAGTCTGCTCTTGAGCAATTTGGTGACAAAGCGCCACTACTTATTGCTGTTACTGTATTAACCAGCATGGATGAGACAGAACTTAAGCGTTTGGGTGTTGATAAATCAGCTCAAGAACAAGTTATATATTTAGCTAAGCTTGCAAAGGAAGCAGGGCTTGATGGCGTTGTGTGTTCTGCGCAAGAAGCTAAAGCATTAAAAGCAGAGTTAGGTGAGAACTTTAAACTTGTAACACCAGGTATACGTCCTGAAGGCAGTGATGCTGGCGATCAAAAGCGTATTATGACTCCTAAGCAAGCAATAGATGCAGGAAGTGATTATTTAGTAATAGGCCGACCTATTACTCAGGCGGATGATCCCGTAAAAGTTCTTAGTGATGTTAATAGTTCTATAGTATAAATTAACAAAAAGCAGCAATATAGTGCTAATAACCCTTACCTAATGTGTGTTTTATGTTACATTATTAGAATGAAGATGAAGTAGGGGTTTGTTTTGAAGTTATTATTTGGTTCATTAATAATTATTGTTGCGGGATTTAGCGTAAATAAATATGTTTTTTCTAACAAAGCATATGACGGTGTAACAACCGTTACAGATATAATTCAAACATATCCAATCAATATGTTTGATTTTAAAAAAACAATGCAAGATTATGCTCATCACCTGTGTTACAAAAATGAAGATACACTCATATCTCAGCATGTAAGTGTGAGTGAATGCATATCGAAACTTGATGATAAAAAAACAGAATGTGAAAAAAAGGTTTTCCGTTTAGCGCCACTCAATATTGAGTCGAAAGGTGAAGTGCTTGATTACTCTAGGCAATATACGCAATGTACATTGCCTTATAAGTATATTTTAGGTTAATTACCAACAGATATTATTGGTAATTAAAGCCTATTATTTATGACTAAGATCTTAAGCGAATGGACTTCGCTTCAATATCTATTAACTCTTGTTTAAACAATCCACCAATCGCTTTTTTATAATTAGCTTTACTAGTAGAAAACATCTTTTTAATCGCTTCAGGTTCAGACTTATCGCCTAATGGAATAACTCCACCTTCGTTTTTAAGTTTTTGCATAATAGTTTCACCAAGGTCACTTACTTTACCCATGCCTGGTTTTTCTAGTACAACATCAATTTTTCCGTCTTCACGTACTTTTTGAATGAATCCTTTAAGCTTTTGGCCTACAAATAAGCTTTTAAATACCATATTGTAAAAAACAACACCGAAGTGCGATTCTTCAATTAAGACCTTGTAGCCAATATCTGTTTTGCCAGCGACGATTAAATCCACTTCTTGTAAGTGAGTATATTGCGGCTCATCTTTAGATAAGAAACGATTAAAGTTGTTTGATGCACAAATACGTTGGCTTGCATTATCAAGGTACAAACGAACTAAATATGAATGACCCTCTTGCATGCGTGGTTTTTGTTCGTTGAACGGAGTTAGAACATCTTTTTCAAGACCCCAATCTAAAAAAGCACCAATACTATTAATTTCTTTAACGCGAAGTAGGGCATATTCACCTACTTGTGCGTGTGGCTTTTTAGTTGTCGCAGTCGCTAAATTAGCATTATCTAAAAAGATAAAAACACTTATGCTATCGCCAGCTTCAAGTTCATGTTTAATTTCTTGCTTTGGTAAAAATACTTCACCTAAATCATGGCCGTCTAAGTAAGCACCCTCGTTACTCACTTCTTTTACAAATAATGTTTGTGTGGTTCCTAGGTAACTCATAATTATTCCTGCTCAGTCTTTTTTTTACGGCGCATTGGTGTATCGCCATCAATGTTCATTGGTGCTTTAATTGGTGCTGTTGGCTTTTTAGGTTTAGCTTTGCGTTTAAATACAGGCTTTTTAACAGCAGCTGCTTTTTCTTTAGATTTATCCCACGTTGTCTCAGGCTTTTTCTCTTTTAAACCTTTAAACTTAGCTTTTAAACCCTCTACGCTCGCAAATTTTAACTCGTCATTTAAAAATGCTTTAATAGCTAAATAACTTGCCCAATCTTTAGGCCCAACTAATGAAATTGCGTTACCTTTAAAACCAGCACGTCCAGTACGACCTATGCGGTGTACATACTCTTCTGCGTGTTTTGGTAAATCAAAGTTAATAACATGCGTTACGCTTAGTAAATCTAAACCACGTGACGCAACATCGGTTGTTATCAATATTTTAAAGTTTTCGCGACTAAACGAATCCATAATATCTAAACGTTTACTTTGCGTTAAGTCACCTGCAAGTGCTACAGACTTAAAGCCTTTAGCATTAAGCGCCTCACTCAAACGACTCGTGTCAGAACGTGTTGCTGTAAAGATAATGCACTGGCCAACATCATCTTGATTCAAGAAATGCTCTAAAAGCGCTTCTTTATGATCAAGGTGATCGGCAAGATATAACGTTTGTTTAATATCGCTATGTTGCTCGTTCGCTGCACTTAGCGTAATTTGCTTTGGTTTTTTTAATAGGTTACGTGATAGAGCATCTACTTGAGCATGGTCAAGTGTTGCAGAAAACAATAACGTTTGACGTAAACGGTGATTAGCTTGCTCGTTAATCATTTTTAACTGCTCGGTAAAGCCTAAATCTAATATACGATCGGCTTCATCAAAAATAAGCAGTTCTAGCCCACTCAATTGTAGTGAGCGTTTTGTAATGTGATCGGCTAAACGCCCAGGTGTAGCAACTACGAATTGTGGGTCGTTTCTAAGTGCTTTTATTTGGTCATTAAAGTTTTCGCCGCCAAGTATTTTTACGGCCTTAATTGCTGTGCCTGCAATTAATAAACGCAGTTGAGTAAATACTTGCGTAGCAAGCTCACGCGTAGGAGCAACAATAAGTACACGAGGATCGCGTTTACTGAGTGCTTTTTGTTTCATAACCCTTTGTACAGCAGGTAATAAAAACGCCAAGGTTTTGCCCGACCCAGTTTTAGACTGAGCGAAAATATCATACCCCGCAAGTGCTGTAGGCACCGCATGAGCTTGAATGTCGGTGGGCTGGGTGATCCCTTGATGTGCTAATTGTGTTTCAAGGCGTGTATCAATCCCAAGATCAGTAAACTGCAATGTGTGTTTCTCCAAAATGAGCAAATTAAGTCTATAAATTTATCAGCGCATTATAGCTTACACAGATAGGTCGCTAACAGTAAAAACCAATCTATAGCGCTATTTTTTGCAATTAAATTAAAAAAGCGTAAAATACGCGCCCCATATGCGCCGGATTTACGATTCGGTAAACGCCAATACTGGCTAAAAAAGCAAAATAGGAAATAAAATGACGGCTGTCCATAAAGATAATGTAACAAATGAGCACTTTGTAGTGTGTGCGATGTATAAGTTTGTTGGTTTACCTGAATTTGAAGATATCCGTAAGCCATTGCTTGAAGTGATGGAAACGAATGAAGTACGCGGTACGTTATTACTTGCGGCTGAAGGAATAAACGGCACTGTTTCTGCAAAACGTGAAGGGATAGACAATTTACTAGCATGGCTTGATACGCAACCAAATTTAAAAAACATCGTAACAAAAGAATCTTACGATGATGAATGCCCGTTTTATCGCACTAAAGTAAAGCTCAAAAAAGAAATTGTGACGATGGGCGTTGAGGGCATTGACCCTCTAAAAGTTGTGGGTAGTTATGTAAAACCAAAAGATTGGAATGCGCTTATTTCTGATCCGGAGGTTATTTTAATTGATACACGTAATGACTACGAAATTGAGATTGGTACTTTTCAAAATGCAGTCGATCCAAATACAACGACATTCCGTGAATTTCCACAGTGGGCAAAAGAAAACTTAGACCCTGAGAAGCATAAAAAAGTAGCAATGTTTTGTACCGGCGGTATCCGCTGTGAAAAATCGACAGCCTACATGAAAGAGCAAGGTTTTGATGAAGTTTATCATCTTGAAGGCGGTATTTTAAAATACCTTGAAGAAGTGCCAAAAGAAGAAACCATGTGGGAAGGCGAATGTTTTGTATTTGATAATCGCGTTGCAGTTGATCACGACTTACAAAAAGGTTCTTATGATCAATGCCACGCGTGCCGTATGCCAATTACAGAAGAAGAAAAGTTAAAGCCTGAATACATGGAAGGTGTATCTTGTCATCATTGTATTGAGGAAGTAACAGACGAGCAACGCGCGCGTTTTGCGGAGCGCCAAAAGCAAATAGAACTAGCACAAGCGCGTGGTGAAGGTCATATTGGCAATGAAGCGCAAGCCGTTTTACAGCAACGTAAAGAAGCTAAAAAAGCGCAAAAAGACGCTCAGCGCGGTAAATAAATTGTTACAATAAGTATTACATTTAAAGAGTCTATTTAGGCTCTTTTTTTGTGCCCAAAATTGTGCAGTAATTGTTTTCACACTCCGATGATAGTGTTAATCTGCAAACATATTTAGTCATTTTAATGCGCATACAGGAAGGGATTTATGCAAGCCGAACAAGTTGAAATCGCACAATTTTTAGCACAACATCCTCCTTTTGATGACTTACCTCAAAAAGCGCTTAATGAGCTAGCTCAACAAGTAGAAGTTGCTTATTTTAGAGCAAAAACAGACATTTTAAGTTTTGGACAAGACATATCTGATTTGTATGTGATTAGAAGTGGTTCTGTAGAAATGTATCGCCGAAATGGTGAGCTATACAATCGTTTGGCTATCGCAGGAATATTTGGTCAAATGGGTTTATTGATGAACCGTAAGGTGCGTTTTCCTGCAACTGCTCTTGAAGATACGTTAGTTTACTGCATAAATGTTGAACTATTTAATCGCTACTGTGATGAGTTTGATGCATTTGCTGATTACTTTGAAACAGATGGTAACGTGCGTTTACATCAAGCTATTGTTGAACAAGCTGATGGCAACGACCTTACAACAGCTAAAGTAAAATCATTAATTCACAGAGATGTAGTCACCGTAGATGCAACGTCTACAATACAAGATATTGCAAAATTGATGACTGAAGAAGCGGTATCGTCGGTTTTGGTAACCGATGTAAATAAACCTATAAACGACGATCCTGAAGAAGATGATGGACAAGTCGTTGGCATAATAACCGATAGGGATTTACGCTCAAAAGTAGTGGCTAAAGGGCTTGCTTTTAGTACTCAAGCAAAAGATATTATGTCGACTAACTTAGTGCTTTTAGATGCTAATGACTATATTTTCGAAGCCGTACTGGCCATGCTTAGAGACAACTTACATCATTTACCAGTAGTACAAAAAAGACGTCCTATAGGGGTTATATCACTCTCTGATATTTTACGTTATGAATCGCAAAGCAGCTTATTACTTGTGCGCGGCATACTTGCTCAACAAACAATTGAGGATTTAGCGCATTATGCACGCCAATTACCCAATGTATTTGTACGCATGGTTAATGAAGATGCAAATTCACACATGATTGGTACTGCCATGGCCGTTATCGGGCGTACATTTAAGCAAAGATTACTTGTATTAGCTGAAGAAAAATTTGGCCCACCTCCCGTTCCTTATTGCTTTATTGCACTGGGCTCAATGGCTCGCGACGAGCAACTTATTGTAACTGATCAAGATAACGCATTAATTTTAGATGACAGTTACGACGACGAAAAACATAATGAATATTTTCAAAATATCTCAGACTTTGTCTGTGATGGCCTAGCGCAATGTGGTTACACCTATTGTGATGGCGAAATAATGGCGTCGTTTAAAAAGTGGCGTAAAACCCGCTCCGAATGGTTTGATCAATTTGCTGATTGGATAGCCCAGCCAAAACCACAAGCACTGCTTAATAGTTCTATATTTTTTGATTTAGACGGGGTGTGGGGTAAAACTAAGTGGGCTAATGAGCTTAAAATATTTATAGCCAAACAAAGTAAAGTTAATCGGGTGTTTTTAGCTAATATGGCAGCAAATGCTAGAAATAGAACACCACCGCTTGGCTTTTTTAAAGGCTTTGTTATGGAGCATAATGGCCAGCATAAACGTTCAATGAACTTAAAGCGAAGAGGTACAGCACCGCTTTCTGATGTTATACGCGTGCATGCGTTAGCCATTGGTTCGCGTAAACAAAATTCGTTTGAGCGTTTAGAAGATATTATTGAAGCTAAGCTATTACCACAGGGTAAAGCGCAAGATTTACGTGATGCACTTGAGTACATAGCCATGATGCGAATTCGTCATCAAGCGTGGCAAATAGAGAAGGGCGAAGAGCCAGATAATGACTTAGACCCACATTTATTGTCTCCGTTTGAACAGCGAAATTTAAAGGAGGCATTCGCTATTTTAGAAAAAGCACAAAGCTATTTAAAATTTAGCTACACAGCAAATACGGGTGTGAAGTAGTCTATGAATCCGCGTAATCATAAATCAGTTGACTGGCAAGCTAGGTATAACGAGCTTGCCAACAGCACTGAAAATAAATTGTTAAAACATTTTTATGCTGGGGCTTATAATCAAAGCAAAGCTGCTGTGAAAGATGTGCCTTTTGTAGCAATGGACTTTGAAACCACAGGCTTAAATAGTCAAAACGACGATATAGTGAGTGTTGGATTAGTGCCATTTAGTTTAGAACGTATCTATTGCAAGCACAGTCGTCACTGGGTTGTACAACCTAGACGAAATCTTCATGAAGAGTCTATTTTAATCCATGGAATAACGCATTCTGAGGTAGACGATGCCCCTGATTTTAATCGAATCATTGAACCTTTACTTGAAGCGCTTAGCGGTAAAATTGTAGTGGTACATTACGCCGCAATAGAACGTCACTTTTTAAATAATGCGTTATTGCTAAGGCTTAAAGAAGGTATTGAGTTTGCGCTTGTTGATACAATGGAAATAGAAAGAAGAGCACTAAAAGCAAGGCAGGGTTTATTAGGTCGAGTATTTAATACAAAACTTGGCTCACTCAGATTAACAGATTGCCGTGCGCGTTATTCTTTGCCCGCGTATCAAAACCATAATGCATTAACAGATGCTCTTGCTACCGCTGAACTATTACAAGCGCAGCTGAGTCATCATTATCGTGTAGATACTCCAATCTCAGAGCTGTGGGTATAATATCAACTAGATACTAAAATCTTTGCCTAGTTCTAGCGTAATTTTCTTAACGTTAAATAGACCCTATATAAGAATATTGGTATTAAACAAAAAAGCGCCGCAAAAATTGCGGCGCTTTTGTTGCTAATTGTAAGTATAACTTACTAAAATTATTACTTAACTGGGCGAGGCTCAGTTCGTAAACCTAAAACTAAGCTTAAACACATAAACAACAATACAATAGTAAATGGCAAGCCTGTAGAAACAGCACCTGCTTGTAATGCTTCAATTGCTTGTGTACCACCAATCCAAAGTAAGGCTGCAGCAATTGCGCCCTCTACCGTTGCCCAAAATATACGTTGTGGAACCGGAGCATCAATTTTACCGCCAGCAGTAATTGAATCAATTACCAATGAACCAGAATCAGATGACGTAATAAAAAATACTAATACTAATATAATCGCAATAAACGATAAGATATTAGATAGAGGTAATTCATCAAGCATCTGGAACATAGCTAAAGGTACTTCAGTTAAACCATTAGTACCTAGCGCACCAACACCATTAACTACTTGATCAATAGCAATACCGCCGTAAATCGACATCCATAAAACAGTAACTAGCGTAGGGATTAGTAATACCGCAATTAAGAATTCACGAATTGTACGACCACGTGATACACGTGCGATAAACATACCTACAAATGGTGACCAGGAAATCCACCAAGCCCAGTAGAATACAGTCCAGCCATGCATCCATGTTTCGTCTTCACGACCATGCGGATTACTCAATGGGATAATGTTTTCAATATAACCCATAACGGTCGTTGGTACGTTACCCATTGCTACGGCAAAGCCAACTAAACAAACAAATAATAGTAATGAGAATGCGATTAACATGTTTACATTACTAAGAAGTTTAACACCACCGTCAATACCACGAACTACAGACACAATAGCTAAAAGTGTTACACCCGCAATAACTAAAATTTGAGATCCAATGCCACCTTCTGTACCGAACACATGGTTAATACCTGCTGAGGCTTGTTGAGCACCTAAACCTAACGATGTTGCCAGGCCGAATAAAGTAGCAAGTACAGCTAAGATATCAATGATATGACCAGGCCAGCCCCAAGCTCTATCGCCTAATATAGGGTAAAAAATAGAACGAATAGAAAGCGGTAAGCCTTTGTTATAGGTAAAAAACGCAAGAGATAAACCAACTACAGCGTAGATAGCCCATGGGTGAAGACCCCAATGGAACATAGTTGCGCCCATTGCTAATTTTGCTGCCTCTGGGGTATTAGCTGCCACATTAAGTGGTGTTTCGTACCAACCAGTAAAGTAAGCAACTGGTTCAGCAACGCCCCAAAACATAAGGCCGATACCCATACCTGCAGCAAATAACATAGCTAGCCATGAAATACGTGAATGAGTCGGTTTAGCATCATCACCACCTAAACGAATGTTACCGTAAGGTGAAACAATAAGCGCTAAACAAAAAACAACGAAAAAATTAGCAGCCCACATAAATAGGGCGTCAAAATTATTAATAATATCTGTCTTGATACTATCAAGCGCTGTTTTTGCAGTTTGTGGGTCGGTAACAAGTATGGCGATTAAAAAGATGACAATCAGACCCGCACTAGTTCCAAAAACAGGGTTATGTATATCAAAACCCCACTTTTGTACGTTGTCCTGACCTACAGTGTAGTCTGTACTGTCAATACTATATTTGTCATGATTTTCCTTCATGCAATACCTCTTTAGTTGTCCTAACAAGCCAAAATAAATTCGGCGTCATATCGAATTACATTAGCCTTTAAATATTAAGTGAAAAGTAATACCGTAATTATTTGAAGACTAACTAATTTGAAGAGTGATCATACAGCTAGTAGTGTATGAGTTAAATATTAAATGTAAATGAATTTGTATTTAAAACGCTGTTTATATGGCCAAATTCATGATTCTTTAGTTTAAAAGCCCTAAAATTATAAATTCAGTGAACGTTAAAA
This sequence comes from Pseudoalteromonas sp. SWYJZ19, assembly GCF_015864375.1. Classification (NCBI taxonomy): domain Bacteria; kingdom Pseudomonadati; phylum Pseudomonadota; class Gammaproteobacteria; order Alteromonadales; family Pseudoalteromonadaceae; genus Pseudoalteromonas; species Pseudoalteromonas sp. SWYJZ19. The sequence goes on along the minus strand of NZ_JADYXI010000015.1, from coordinate 31,423 downwards.
TTTAGTTTGCTATTAAAAGTATTAATCTACTTAGTTAAGTAAAAAAAGATCACTTTTAACAACATATATTCAATGCTTAAGATTGGGACTATCATAAATTTATAATCCGATAAGCATTTTTAATCAAGTTGTAATATGAATATGATTTAAAAAAATACTGGGCTATATTTTATAAATAGATAGGAAAAGGATTAATACTATTATGCGTGAATGCGCTTTAAACAATACCAATCAAACCGAACTTATTAAACGTTTTTGCAGCGTTAGAGGCGAAAGTCTGGCTATTATTGAACCTCTCACTGTAGAAGATTGCCAACTACAAGCTATGGCAGATGCCAGTCCAAGCAAATGGCATTTAGCGCACACCACCTGGTTTTTTGAAACGTTTTTACTTAGCGTTCATTGTAAACAGTACACAGTGTTTAATCCTCACTATAAAATGCTTTTTAATTCTTACTACAATGGTATTGGAGAGCAATTTAAGCGCGCCAACCGAGGTAGTTTATCCAGACCTGGTTTAGATGAAGTGTTAGCTTATAGAGAGCATATAAATAGCTGTATTATTGAATTGCTTGAGAGCGAAGTTAGTCCACAAATTAAAGATATTATTGATCTTGGATTAAACCACGAGCAACAGCATCAAGAGCTGATGCTTATGGATATAAAATATAACTTTTCAGTAAACCCATTATTTCCACAATACCAAACATCACTTTTAACTAATCAAAATAAACCAATTCATATTAAGCCTCTTAATTTTATAAACTTTGAGCAAGCCATTATTAATATAGGCACAAATGCCGACGACGAATTTGCATATGATAACGAGCTACCTAAGCACCAAGTATTAATTCATCCATTTAGCTTTGCTAACAGGTTAGTCACTAATGGTGAATATTTAGAGTTTATAAATACCGGTGGGTATAGCGACCCACAGTATTGGCTGAGCGACGGTTGGGCAAACATTCAAAATAACAAATTAACAAAGCCATTATATTGGCATTGCATAAATAACGAATGGTTTGAGTTTACACACTATGGGTTGCAGCCTCTTAATTTAAATGCACCCATCTGCCATGTTAGTTATTTTGAGGCCAGTGCCTATGCTAATTTTGTAAAAGCGCGTTTGCCTACCGAGTTCGAATGGGAATATGCGGCTAAGAACGATTATTTGGTTGAAGCAGAAGAACGTTATCTCACACCTCAACTAGCAAAAGGTGATACTAAAATAAGTCAGTTGACTGATTCATGCTGGCAATGGACGAACAGTGCATATTTACCATACCCCGGTTTTAAACCTATTGAAGGCGTAGCAGGGGAATACAATGGTAAGTTTATGAATAACCAAATGGTATTACGCGGCGGGTGTGTGTTTACCCCTCAAAACCATTTACGACAAACATACCGTAATTTTTATTACCCGCACCAAGCGTGGATGTGCAGCGGAATTAGACTAGCTAAGGATATAGTATGAGCCAAATAACAGCGATTAAGCAAAGCAATATAACCGACACTGAATTTTTAAATGATGTGATAAGCGGATTAACTCAACAACAAAAAACGCTTCCGTGTAAATATTTTTATGATGATAAAGGTGCTGCATTATTTGAGCAAATAACAACCTTACAAGAGTATTATGTTACACGTACTGAGCTTTCTATATTAGCGCAACACTCAAAGTCGATTGCTCAAATGCTACCTGAAAACCTCTCTATTATAGAGCCCGGCTGTGGCTCGGGTAAAAAGGTAGCCTATTTATTAGCGCATATGGCAAACGTTAAAACCTTTGTACCGTTTGAAATATCTGAGGAGATGCTCAGTTATTCACTTGCACATTTGTCACCGTTATTTCCAGATTTGGCAATTTCGCCATTATTAGGAGACTTTACACATAGCCAAATGGTCAAACAGCTAACCAAAGATACCGCTTTAGAGAGTCAAACTAACTTAGTGTATTTTCCGGGGTCAACTCTTGGTAATTTTGCTCCTGTAAAAGCGATTGAGATTATGAATAATTTCCATCGATTATGCGGTGTAAACGGGTATGTGTTAATTGGAATTGATTTAGTCAAAGAGCGCCAAGTACTACTTGATGCCTACAACGATAAAGCGGGAGTCACCGCCGCGTTTAATAAAAATTTACTGGAACGTATTAATAACGAGCTAAATGGCACATTTAACTTAGATAACTTTAGCCATGAGTCACGCTTTAACGAGCAACATAGTCGTATTGAAATGCATTTAGTAAGTAATTGTACTCAGAGTGTGATTATAAACGATCAGCAAATAGACTTTATAGAAGGTGAAAGCATTCATACAGAAAACTCTCATAAGTACACGCTTGAGTCGTTTAAGCAGCTTGCAGCGCAGGCTAATTTAAAGTTAGAGCAAACGTGGCAAGACGATAGTAACTATTTTGCTTTGTGCTTATTAAGGCCTCTTTAAACAGTTACTTACCATATGATTTAGTAAATCAAAACTTTAGCATTGTTAAATTCATAGTTTAGCAGTGCGCCATTATTCGATTGTTGGATTAGCTTGGCTTTATTTAAACCGAGCAGTCTAAATAGCAGTGGGGCAATAACCGATACAGCAGAGCCGGTAGCACTGTCTTCATTAACACCAAACTGAGGGGCAAAGTATCTAAACTGCACTATGGCAGTTTTTTCATTTATATTTTGTATATTAAGCGCAATAACTGCATTTTTATGGGCTTTACTCAAAGCTTTAAAATCAACGCGTAAGCTTTTTAAATCCTGCTTTTCATCGGGGTTTTTATTAAATTCTTTATCAAATTCTTCACTAAATTCCTTATTAAATAATACAACCGTATAACCGTTTTTATCACCTGTACTGTAGGCTGCTTTTATTGCTAATGAAAACACGTTTTGTAACTCATCTTTAGCTAATTTGCTTTTTTGTGGCTCTATGCTTTTTAGTAATAGCTGAGCGCGTTGTTTTTTTTCTTTTATAGTAAAACGCTCATGACTCATTGAGATAAACGCTTTAGGGCAATAACCAAAATGCTTTATCAAAAAATTAGCGGCTGCTAAAGTGCCATGCCCGCAGCGTTTAATTTCACTTATTTGATTAAACCAACGAATTTTACAATGGCGTTTAGTTATTTCATTTTGATTTAAAAATACGGTAGCAGGGTGAATTGATTGTGATGCAATATATTGCATTGTTTTTGATGTTAACCCATTTTCATAAATAACAATTAAAGCGTTTGAGCCTTTTAAGTTATTTGCAGAGCTAAAAAAAACAGATTGGGTGTAAGTGTACTTTATAAAGCGCAGCGTAAGCCATAAAGGCCTACGCTGCGATATACGAAAATTGTTAACCTTTGCTTGCATATGCGTCGTTATGAACGCCTGCAGCACGACCTGATGGATCAGCATTGTTTTGGAACGATGCGTCCCATGCAAGTGCTTCAGGAGTCGAGCACGCTACCGATTTACCATGCGGTACACATTTAGCTGATGCATCACCTGGAAAGTGTTCTTCAAAAATTGCACGATAGTAGTATGCTTCTTTTGAATCTGGTGTATTAATAGGGTATTTAAATTTTGCATTCGCAAGCTCTTGATCGCTTACTTGCTCATTTACAAACTCTTTTAATGTATCAATCCAGCTGTAGCCAACACCATCTGAAAATTGCTCTTTTTGGCGCCATAAAACTTCATCAGGCAAGTAGCCTTCAAAGCCTTCACGTAAAATATGTTTTTCAATTTTGCCATCTTTACACATTTTAGCTTCAGGGTTGATACGCATAGCAACATCAACAAATTCTTTATCAAGGAACGGTACGCGTGCTTCTACGCCCCATGCCGCCATTGATTTATTAGCACGTAAACAGTCAAACATATGCAGTTTTGATACTTTACGGTTTAACTCTTCATGAAACTCTTGTGCGTTTGGCGCTTTATGGAAGTATAAGTAACCACCAAATAGCTCATCAGCACCTTCGCCAGATAACACCATTTTAATGCCCATTGCCTTAATTTGGCGAGCCATTAAGTACATAGGTGTAGAGGCACGAATTGTTGTTACATCGTACGTTTCAATGTGGTAAATCACTTCACGAAGTGCATCAATGCCTTCTTGAATGGTAAAAATGATAGGGTGGTGAATAGTACCAATCATGTCAGCTACTTTTTGTGCAGCAGCTAAATCTGGCGAGCCTTCAAGGCCTACTGAAAAAGAATGCAGCTTAGGCCACCATGCGTCGCTTTCGTCGTTATCTTCAATACGTTTTGCAGCAAAGCGCTGGGTAATAGCAGAGATAACCGATGAGTCTAAGCCACCAGAAAGTAATACACCATAAGGTACATCACACATTAGTTGGCGTTTAACGGCCGCTTCTAATGCGTCTTTAACGTCTTGCGCTTCTGCGCTGTTATCTTTAACTGCATCAAATGTTTCCCAATCACGTTTGTAATAAGGCGTCATTTTGCCATCTTTGCTGTACAGGTAATGCCCTGGAGGAAATTCTTCAATGTGCTTACAAATTGGAGAAAGTGCTTTTAGCTCAGAAGCAACGTAAAAGTTACCGTGCTCGTCGTGACCGGTGTAAAGCGGGATAATACCAATATGGTCACGGCCAATTAAGTAGGCATCATTTTCTTCGTCGTATAAACAAAATGCAAAAATGCCATTTAGGTCATCTAAAAAGTCAGGCCCTTTTTGTTTATACAGCGCTAAAATAACTTCACAGTCTGATTGAGTTTGAAAAGTAAAATCAACGTCTAGCTCTGCTGCAAGTTCTTTATGATTATAAATCTCGCCATTAACCGCTAAAATATTTGTTTTTTCTGGGTTGTATAAAGGTTGTGCACCGCTTGATACACCAACAATAGCTAAACGCTCATGTACTAAAATAGCTTTTTCAGATGCATATACACCAGACCAATCCGGGCCACGGTGTCTAAGCAGCTTTGACATTTCAATTGCTTGGGTACGCAATTGAGTGGGATCAGATTTAATATCTAATACCCCAAAAATTGAACACATAGTAACTCCTCATTCCTATTATGTGTGCAGCAGAGCTAATTTGCTGTACTGCGAAACCTTGTTTTATCAGAAAAAATTACTCAAGTCACATAGCTTTTACAATTAATTAAGAATAATTTATGCACCAACTTAGATGTAACTGCACCAAAGTGGTTAATGCGTGGTGCCTGCTGCTATTTTTACGTCACTATTGTTGTTCAAAGCTTGTGCGATCATAACCTTTAAAGCGTTAATAATGGTTTCTTCACTCATGCTTGGTGCGCCATTGTGGTGCACGGCTTGGCTTGGTAAATAAGGAACATGTACTAAGCCACCTTTCATCACCGCGCAGTGATCATTTATGTAATGCATAAGGCCATACATAACGTGATTACACACATACGTACCTGCCGTATTTGAAATAGCAGCAGGGATATTACTGTTGTGCAATGCTTGTAACATGCGCTTTATGGGTAAGTTTGTGAAATAGGCATCAGGACCATTTTTTTCAATTGGCGTATCGATAGGCTGCTTACCTGCATTGTCTTTAATGTGTGCATCGTCAACGTTTATTGCAATACGCTCGATTGATATTTCACTGCGTCCACCAGCTTGTCCTATACACAAAACAACCGCCGGGTTATGCGACTCAATGGCGTTTATAAGCTGACTGATAGACGTATTAAATTCACAGGCAAGTTCTAGTGTGCATATTTTGTGTTTCATGATGATAGTTTCATCAAGTTTTTGCACTGCTTGCCAAGAAGGATTGATAGTTTCGCCACCAAAAGGAGCAAAACCGGTTATTAATACACACGGCATAGTAGAAGTTGATTTAGTCATTAAACACCAAGCTATATATTAAAATAATATTAACGGCGAGTAAGGTAACGGCCGTCGGAATTTGAACCTTTATTACATGGTACCTATTTTTTAAATCTAGGGCATGTTGATTCTAGAATGTTTTATAGGTTATTTTTAAGTGCAAGGCTCAATTGATGTAGGTGCCCGTCAAGTTTCTGCTTTGCCTTTGCTGCTTCTTCAAACGTTACATATTTAAATTCAACTGTATCTAAAGGTCTAAATTGTGCAAATTGATGTAAGTCGGCTTCAATAACTGTTCCTAAAAGAGGGTACCCCCCAGTGGTTTGTCCATCGTTAAGTAGCACAATAGGATCACCATTTGGTGGTAGTTGAATGCTCCCAGGACTTACACCCAGTGATGGCAAAGAGTGCGAATGCACCAAGCTATTCTTATTATGCTCAAGCCTTACGCCCATTCGATTACTGTTAGTACTGACTTTGAATGCAGTTGCTGCAAAGGTATCCAATAATGGCTTACCCAGTAAGTTAGCGTGAGGGCTCGAGTACAAGCGTATAATTTTGCGCTGAGGTGGAGCAATTGCACCTACTTTTATAAACTTTCCATAATAAGGAGTAATAGGTATTTCATCACCAGTGGTGAGAGCTCTACCTTCAATACCACCAAAACATGCATTTAAATCTGTAGATTTAGAGCCCATAACCTCAGTGTTTTGTATACCGCCTTTCACCGCTAAATAAGCTCTTAAGCCCGCTCTACCAGTAGCAAAGCTAAGCACTTGCTTGTTTTTAACTGCGTATGTCCAACCAGGGTAGATTGCTTGCCCATCAAGGGTTGCTTGCAAATCGGCACCATGAAGTGCAATGACTGTGTCGCAAGTAAATTCAAGTTCGCACAAACCAACGGTTATTTCTAAAACGGCATCATTGTCGTTATTGTTAAGTAATCTATTAGCAATTATTTGCGCAAAGGGGTCTAAGCTGCCCGCTTTGCTTACACCTAAATGGCGGTAGCCATTACGGCCAAAATCCTGAATTGTAAGCAATACACCACTTTTAAGGACTTTAATCATGAGTTGCTCCTTTATTAACTAGCGGAACAAATTCAAGCGTATCACCAGGTTGAATTAAACAAGGTTGCGCAGAGGTTGAATCAAACAAAGAGGTATTTGTATTGCCTATTATGTGCCAACCGCCTGGCGTATCCGCAGGGTAAATTCCGGTTTGTGCAGCACCTATCGCAACAGAGCCTTTAGGAACCCTAGTACGTGGCTCATCACGCCTTGGGGTATGTAATTGCTCATCTAAGCCGTGAAGGTAGGCAAAGCCGGGCTGAAAGCCTAAAAATAATACGTGATACTTGGCTTTACTATGAATATTAATAACGTCAACAGCGCTTAAATTATGATAGTTAGCCACGTAATTAATATCCTCGCCATTGTATGTGGTTTCAATTAAGTGATGCTGCCCCTTAAAAGTACTGCTTTTAATGTCATCCCACAACGAGGGCAATGCTTGTAGCCATTTATTTAAGTGTTTATCAGATTTTAAATAAAGTGTGAGCGAGTTCATAGCTGGGACTAAACCGGTAAATTCATCAGTGCTTTTACAGTGGTTGGTTAAAGCCCAAATTTTCTTTTGAATGGAGAGTTTATCTTTTGCGTCTAAATGCGATGCATCAAACAGTAAGCTACTGTTTGTTAATGCATAAATATGAGGAGTTGGCTTCATTAAATAAACCTATTTGTGCAACATAATTTAAACGTAACACAGTTTTATTAATTTATTTACACCATTGCGACTAAGTGGTTATTTTTATTTGCTCAGCCTGGTTTAAGAGTGTTTTTATATTTAATTAATCGTATTTAACTTATTGAAGAGCAAAACTAAATGCACTTCGTATTAAATAAGTAATTAGGTTGAAATGAAAATTAAGGTAAGGAGGTCTTAATTAGCACGCACTTGTTTAAGAGGTACATTATGAAACACCAGCATTTATTATATTTATCAGGCGCTGCTATTATATTTAGCGCAGGTAGCTTTGCTTTATCTATGGAAAAGGTCGAGCACAGCAATATAGAAGCCACCATGCATGTAGAAACCATTGTACTTGGATCAGGTTGTTTTTGGGGGGCTGAAAAACGCTACGAAGCGCTTAATGGCGTTATTGATGCCGAGTCAGGCTATGCAGACGGCAATGGCTTTAAAGCAACATACAGAAACATTACTGATCAGTCTCGTCGCTTTGACGAAAACAACTATGCTGAAGTTGTACAGGTTATGTATAACAGTAATATAATTTCGGCTGAAGATTTACTAAAAAACTATTTTGAAAGCCACGATCCTACGCAAAAAAATCGCCAAGGTAACGACATCGGTACGCAATATCGCTCAATTGTATTAACCACTACTGATGCACAAGCTAAAGTAGCTGAGCAAGTTAAATCGCAATATCAGCAGCTTTTAACTGATGCGAGCTACGGCAAAATCGAAACGGTTATTAAACCACTTACAGGTTTTGTATCGGCAGAAGAATATCATCAAAATTATCTACAAAAGAACCCTAATGGCTATTGCCCAGATCATTCAACAGGCGTTGTTTTTAATAAAAAACCCGTAGAAAAAGTCGATAACAGTGACTTACTCGCAGGTAAGCAGATCGTAGTCTTAGATTCACGTGAATACTGCCCATACTGTGAAAAATTTAAAAAAACAGTCGCAAATGATTACAAAGGGACTATACCAATGTCGTTTCGCCATGCTGACCAGCTTAAAGGTTTAACTATTAAGTCAGCCACGTGGGCAACACCGACTATTTTGTTTTTAGAAAATGGCATTGAAGTATATGGGCGTCAAGGTTATGCAACACCTGAAGAATTTTATAAAGCATTGGGTGCATTTAAGTTAGGTAAAAGTGACGCTTATAAAGTCGCATTTGATGCAAGAACAGATAGACCTTACTGTAAAGAGTACAAGGAGTTTAAAAATACACCTGATGGCACTTTTGTTGATAAATTAAGTGGAGAGCCACTATTTGATACACGTGATAGATTTAATTCAGGCACTGGTTGGTTGTCGTTTAAGCACCCAGTAAAAAGTAGTGTAACGCAGCATGACGATAGCAGCTGGGGAATAACACGTATTGAGCTTCGCTCTAAAAGTACAGGTATTCATCTTGGTCATTTATTCCCAGGAGAAGGCCCTAGAGGCACAGACCGCTACTGTATAAACGCAACAGTACTCGATTTTGTACCAAGAGATAAAAGCTAAACCTTTTACTTTGTAAAGCCTGATTTTAATCAGGCTTTTTTTTTGCATAAAATAAAATAGATTTATCATATTTTTTGCAAATTTGTTAAAATTAAAGCGTTCAGCTACACATCAATCAATAATATTACTTAGGTTATAAATGAATCAATTTATAAAAATAACAACGCAGTTAATGTATTTGCCTTTAGCTTTATTAATTTTTATAACCGATGCTAAGTCGGCAACGCACTATGTCGTCGGCGTAGAGAATATAGAGTATCTACCTTACTTTGATGGTAGTGGAGCAAATGGTGCTGACTATTATGGCTTCAGTGAAGAGTTGCTAACTTTGTTTGCACAGCAGCACGACTTTAAATTTGAGTTTTACACGCTGCCAATTAATCGTCTTTATAAAGAATTTATTGATCACCATCATGTTGATTTTAAATATCCAGATAATCCTCAATGGAAACCAAGTTATAAAGCTTCCTTTGATGATTTAAATGAAATTATTTATTCGCAGCCAACCGTTGTGACTAAAACGGGTATTGCGAGTTTAAATAAAAATATCACTATTGATGAATGCGTTAGTTTTGCAACGGTGAGAGGGTTTACGTCTCAAAGCTTTAAACCTTTAATGAATAACGAAAACGTTGAGCTAATTGAAACCGCTAATGTAATGGAATTAATAGAGATGCTTTTGAAAGAGCGAGTGGAGTGTATTTACATATCTAACGATGTATTAAACTATAATATTGTTAAATATTTCAAATTAACCCGACCCGTTTATTTTCAAAACGAATTGCCGACAGATTTACAAGCCTTTTTATTATCGTCCATTGACTACCCTGAGGTAGTTAAGAAATTTGATACATTTTTGCTTTCACATAAAGCGCAGATACGTAAATTAAAAAAAGAATATCAAATAAAAAATTAACTAAAAAAGCCCCGTAAGTTATAACTTACGGGGCTTTTTACAAAGGTATTTAACCTGTATATAGCTATATTATGTATGTGGTTTAATAATAAAAACAGTTCAAGCCAAGTCACCACCTAACTTGAACCGTTTTTCACACTGACAACATCTTCACACACAATATAAAGATTCTGTTTGCTACGCTCTCAAAGCATTTGTATTGCATATCATGTGGTTTGAGCCAAGAATAAAAACAGTTCAAGCCAAGTCACCACCTAACTTGAACCATTTTTCACACTGACAACATCTTCACACACAATATAAAGATTCTTTTCACTGCAAGGTTTGAGTCACTAAAACTCAAAAGGTTGCATTTATTACTCTTAATAAACAATTAAACTTAACTGTTTCGAGCCGATAAAGTAACTTTAATATTTAACTCTATTTTCGACAAACGATAAAAATGAAACCAATGAGTGAAAAAAATTTAACTATAGACTTTAGTCTAAACTGTGATTTTAATAGATTGTATTTTAAAGAAATTACTGAAAAATAATACCAATTCCATTAAGTATGTGATCTACATTTTACGCCGAAAAAATAATTCAGTTCTAGGCGTAAATTGATGTAAATGGTTGTTCCCTTTGCGAAATTTACAACAAAGAAATGGGTTGTTTTAGCAAGTAAAATAGATCAGCTATTTATTGGAGTTGGTATAAAGTGAGGTTTAGGATTTAGACGAACCATAAATACAACACACAATGGCTGTATTAATAAGTTCGCCTAATAGAGAGTTACTCTTGAATTTTTCTAAATGTGCTTACAACCCACTTCGCAAATAAATCAAGCGGGTGATTAGGTGTGCTTGATTCGTGCTGCACTAAATAATACTTATCTTTAGTTGTTAAAGGCTGTTCAAATAACTTATAGAGCCACTGCTCATCTAACCAGCTTTGGCTTATAGGCAGTGGAATAAGTGCAATCCCCATACCCTGTTGCGCAGCACGTGCTACACCAAACATACTATCTATTTGAATAATTTGAGAAGGAGAGAAGTCATCAATTCCTGCTTTTTCGGCCCACTGGTGCCATGCCCAAGGGCGAGCTTTGTGTAGTATTAGCGGAACTTGATTAAGCGCTTGACGGTGATCGTCCCTCCACTGATCGAGCAGCTTTTTATTACATGCAGGGATATATTCAAGATTAAATAGCTCTGTTGCAGAACCTTCAGTGGGTTTACTCGATGATAATACAATAGATAAATCGCTATGACGGGTTATTTCTTTACGTGTTTTAAGCGTATCCATTTGCAGGTTTATATTAGGGTGCTCTGACGTCCACTCACTTAATTTAGGCATGAGTAGTTCGCTGGCAAAAAACTCAGGCAACGTAATCGTCAAATTTGTATTTTGCTGCATCTGACTAAACTCATTAATGGTGCCTTCTAACATAGTGATAATTGGGGACACAGCATCAAAAAAGTTTTTACCCGCAGTGGTTAAACTAATTGAACGCGTTTTACGTTGAAAAAGTTCAATACCAAGTTGTTCTTCAAGTTGTTTTATTTGGTGGCTCACTGCCGAAGGTGTTAAGTACAGTTCATTAGCTGCATGCTTAAAACTTAGGCTTCTTGCTGCAAAGCAAAAAGAGCGAAGGCCACGAATAGGAGTTTGCATGTTTTCCAGTATTAAGTTGTTTATATAGCCTAGTATAGGCAAAAATCGAACCAATTAGTAATTACAATAATATCAATAAGTTAAAAATATTAACAGCGTAAATTCACAAAAGTGGTGCATCATTAAAGCATAGTAGTGCAAATGTTCTAACTAACTAATCATCTATTTATGCAACTATTATAGATAAAAATTTACTACAGATGTATGAACAAGACTAAAAATAAGTAAAAAAGACAAAAAAAATCCCTCGTGAGAGGGATTTTGGGTAACTCAGCGCCATTGGCACTGGGAATGAGGTCGGTACAGGGTAAAGCGTTATTTTAAGTTAACTTGTTAAAAAGTTCCTAAAAAACCATTTCTGGTACTTCACCGTCAACAAGTAATTTACCTGCTGTTTTACTAATGATTTCATCAACAGTTACGCCCGGAGCACGTTCTAATAGATGAAATGCGCCGTCTTTAACTTCTAGTACGGCTAAATCTGTCACTATTTTTTTAACGCAATTAACGCCAGTAAGCGGTAAAGAGCAGGCTTCTAATAGTTTAGAGTCACCATGCTTACTTGCATGGGTCATAGTAACAATAATGTTTTTCGCGCCAGCGACTAAATCCATCGCGCCACCCATGCCTTTAATCAGCTTTTTAGGGATCATCCACGATGCGATGTTGCCGTTCTGGTCAACTTCAAATGCACCCAGAACAGTTAAGTCTACATGACCACCCCGTATCATGGCAAAACTATCTGCACTATTAAATATGGCTGCACCTTTAGCTGCTGTCACGGTTTCTTTACCCGCGTTAATCATATCGGCATCTAGCTCTGCTTTAGTAGGGTACGGGCCCATGCCTAAAAGGCCATTTTCGGACTGTAACATAACTTCAATATCATCCGGTACATAGTTTGCGACGAGTGTCGGAATTCCTATGCCCAAATTTACGTAGTAACCGTCTTGAAGTTCTTGTGCAACGCGCATTGCAACTTGTTCACGTGATAATGCCATAATTATGCTCCTGCTTAATCTCGTGTTGTTACACGTTCAATGCGTTTTTCAAAGCTGCCTTTAATAACGCGATTTACAAAAATACCCGGGGTATGAATTTGGCTTGGTTCAAGCTCGCCCGGCTCTACAATTTCTTCTACTTCGGCAACGGTAATTTTACCAGCCGTTGCCGCCATTGGATTAAAGTTCATGGCGGTGTGTCTAAACACTAAATTACCGTATCGATCGGCTTTCCATGCTTTTACTATGGCAAATTCACCTGTTATAGACTCTTCTAAAATATACGGGCGACCATTAAATTCTTTTACGTCTTTGCCTTCAGCCACAGGAGTACCGTAACCGGTAGCGGTGTAAAACGCAGGTATACCCGCGCCACCAGCACGCATTTTTTCAGCCAAAGTACCTTGTGGCGTAAGTTCTACGTCAATTTCGCCACTTAATAACTGCTGCTCGAATAGGGCGTTTTCGCCAACGTATGAGGCAACTACTTTTTTAATTTGTTTGTCTTGTAATAAAATACCTAAACCAAAGTCATCAACACCACAGTTATTAGATACCACGGTTAAGTCTTTTGTTTGCATCTGCTTAATTTGTTTAATTAAGCCCTCAGGAATACCACATAAACCAAAACCACCGGCAATAATAGTATCGCCGTCTTTTAATCCTTCCATTGCAGCTTCGTAGCTATAAACTACCTTATCAAAACCGGCCATGAGTCTCTCCTCATTGTGTGCTATTTGTTGTTAACTATCTTGTATGAGTAGTGAGTTATCATTTTATAAGATAGCTATTTAGTGTGTAGTGCCACAGATACTTTGCTCACAGGTTGCTTACCAAGTGCTTTGGTTATCTCCCAGCCAGCATCACTTAACCTTTGTAAATCAATTCCATGCTCAATGCCAAGCCCTTGTAGCAAGTAAACTACATCTTCGGTGGCAACATTTCCTGACGCACCCTTAGCATAAGGGCAGCCACCAAGGCCTGCAACTGCCGCGTCAACCGTTGCTATACCTAGGTTTAAGGCTGCGTAAATATTTGTGAGCGCTTGGCCGTAAGTATCGTGAAAATGCACGGCTAACTTGGTTTTATCAATGTGTGTTAAAAGTAATTCTATTAGCTGCGTTACTTTTTTAGCGGTGCCAACACCTATGGTATCGCCAAGGCTTACTTCGTAACATCCTAAATCTATTAGCTTTTGCGATACACTTAGTACTGCTTGTGGGTCAATTTCACCCTCATAAGGGCAACCTAGCACACAGCTTACATAACCACGTACGCGGATATTATTCGCTTTAGCAAACGCCATTACTTCGCTAAAGCGTTCAATACTTTGCTCTATTGAGCAGTTTATGTTTTTTTGACAAAACGACTCACTCGCAGCGGTAAATATAGCAAACTCTTTAATGCCAACAGCATGCGCTGCTTGTGCACCTTTTAAGTTAGGTGTAAGGGCACTTAAATTTACATCGGGTAAATTAAGGGCTGATATCACATCAGCTGAGTCTGCCATTTGCGGCACCCATTTAGGGGAGACAAACGCGCCAGCTTCAATGTCTTTTAAGCCAGCAGCACTTAGGGCGTTAATAAGCGCTACTTTATCAGCTGTGCTTACTGTTTTTTCGTTTTGTAGGCCGTCTCGCGCACCAACTTCAACAATACGTACTTTATTTGCAAAGGCACTCATTATGCACCTTCCTCAGTCGTATCTTCTACTATCGCAAGCAGAGCGCCATGCGTTACTAATTCGCCTTCACCAAAACAGTAGCTTTTTAAAATGCCATTATGCGGTGCGTTAAGCGTGTATTCCATTTTCATGGCTTCGATAATAACAACCGCATCGCCTTTGGTAATTGTGCTACCAATTTCGATTAAGTGCTTAACTACCGTGCCATTAAGCGGGGCGGCAAGTGGCAGTGCTTCGCTTTCGTGCGAACTAATATAATGCTTATCAACTAGTTCAAGCTTAGTTTGCAGTGCTTTATTCATCACAGTGACAATATTGCTCACGGTACTATTGCCAACAGTATTATTACCTACCGTAGTTACGTGCGCACTATGTTTTTCGCCGTTAATAAATACACTGCAAAGACCATTATTTAATGTGCCTTGTAGGTTAAATACATGCTCGTTATGCGTAATACTATAGCCCGCTGTGGTTTTTATAGCGCTTAGCTGTAAATCGGCAAAAGGGACTTTAATTACTTGCGGTGCATTGAGTGTAAAACCACTCAGCTGTTGCCACGGGCTTGCACTGTTTGGCGCATTTTGGGTGTTAGTTAACGATTCTAAATATGCAAAAGCACCAATAAGTTGGCTTTCTTGTAATAACGATTTATCAACCGCAACTAACAAGTCGCCTTGCTCTGCAATAAAGTGTGTACTTGGCGCACCTTGTTTAAACGTAGGATGGCTTGCTAAATTATGTAAAAAACCAATGTTAGTACTAAAACCCGCTAAATGAAATTGCTCAAGGGCGTGTTGTAAACGGCCCAGTGCTTGTTCGCGATTGTCGTCGTGCACAATAAGTTTAGCAATCATCGGGTCGTAAAACGGGCTGATTTCATCGCCCTGTGCAATACCTGTATCAATGCGCACAAATTCGCTGTTAAGGGGGGTGTGTAGTGCTTCAATAGTGCCCGAACACGGGATAAAGTCGTTGGCTGGATCTTCTGCGTATATTCGCGCTTCAAAGCTATGACCCTGCAATTGAATATCACTTTGTGTCAGTGGCAATGTTTGCCCACCCGCAATATTAATTTGCCAGTTGACTAAATCTACACCGGTTACCATTTCGGTCACGGGGTGCTCTACTTGAAGGCGGGTGTTCATTTCCATAAAGAAAAATTCATCGCCACACAGTAAAAACTCAACCGTACCAGCGCCTCGGTAATTTATAGCCAGTGCACAGCGTACAGCTGCTTCGCCCATTTCTTTGCGTAGCTCGTCAGATAAACCCGGAGCAGGGGCTTCTTCAATTACTTTTTGATGACGGCGTTGCAAAGAACAATCACGATCGCCTAAATAAACACAGTTACCGTAGTTATCTGCAAATACTTGTACTTCAACATGGCGAGGCTGGTTTACGTAGCGCTCAAGCAATACTAAATCGTTACCAAAACCGGCAATAGCTTCACGTTGCGCGCCTTGTAGTGCACTCATAAAGTCTTTTGCTTTTTCAACTACGCGCATGCCTTTACCACCGCCACCAAAGGCGGCTTTAATAAGTACAGGGTAGCCAATTTTTTCAGCTTCACTTTGTAAAAAAGCAGGATCTTGTTTATCGCCATAATAACCAGGTACTAAAGGCACATTAGCTGCTGCCATTATTTCTTTAGCGCGGGTTTTAGACCCCATTGCTTCAATGCTACTTGCAGGTGGCCCTACAAAAGCAATGTTGTTCGCTTCGCAGGCTTTAGCAAATTCGCTGTTTTCAGATAAAAAACCATACCCCGGGTGAATACAATCAGCGCTGCAGTCTTTGGCTACTTGTAAAATTTTGTCTGCCACTAAATACGAGTCTTTACTTGGCGCAGCGCCAATATGGTAAGCCTCGTCAGCCATTTTTACGTGCTGGGCATGTTTGTCTGCATCAGAATAAACCGCGACCGTGGTTAAGCCCATTTGTTTTGCACTGCGCATTACGCGGCACGCAATTTCTCCACGATTGGCAATCAGTATTTTTTGTAATCGTTGTGTGTTCATAATTAATCCTACAGTTGCCAAGCGGGTGGGCGTTTATCAAAAAAAGCAGTTAGCCCTTCTTGACCTTCTTCAGATACACGAATTTTTGCAATACGCTCAGCGGTAAGCTCAATGAGTTCATCGGTAATCGGCATGTTTGCGACATCGTTAATTAATACTTTTGCGGCTTTTACTGCAACAGGTCCGTTATCAATCAGTGTTTGCAGCATGTTATCGAGCGCACAGTCTAAATTACCGGTTACTTGATGAATTAAACCCAGTTGTTTTGCAGTATGTGCATCAAATACCTCAGCCGTTAAAAAGTATCTGCGAGCAGCGCGCTCACCAATTGCTTTAATTACGTATGGGCTAATAACAGCCGGAATAAGGCCCAGCTTTACTTCGCTTAAACAAAATTGCGCATCGTCTTTACTAAGGGCTATATCACAACAGGCTATTAAGCCCAGTGCACCACCAAAAGCAGCGCCTTGTACAGCGCATATTGTAGGATGTGGCGAGCTTGCCAACACTTGCATTAATTTAGCTAATTGCATTGAGTCAGCTAAATTATCGGCGTAGTTGTTATCAGCCATCGACTTCATCCAGGCTAAATCGGCACCGGCTGAAAAGTGTTTACCTTCTGTTTTTAAAACCAAAGCGCGAATATCAAGCGTATTTGCATGTTCAATACACTGAATCAGTTCGTGTATTACTTCACTGTTAAATGCGTTTCTTTTTTCTGGGCGGCTTAACACAAGTACAGCCACATTAGATTTTGTTATTTGTAGTGTTACTGACATTTTGCGCTCCGGTTACATTCTAAATACGCCAAATTTCGAATCACGTTTTGGTGCGTTGTTCGCAGCCGTTAACGCAAGCCCTAATACATTACGCGTATCGGCAGGGTCTATAATGCCGTCATCCCACAAGCGGGCGCTGGCGTAATACGGATGACCTTGCTCTTCGTACTGATCAATAATTGGCTTTTTAAAGTCACTGATTTCTTGCTCGCTCATGCTTTGACCTTTGCGTGCTAAACCATCTTGTTTAACTTGCGCCATTACACCGGCTGCTTGCTCGCCGCCCATTACCGAAATACGGGCATTAGGCCACATCCACATCATGGTAGGTTCAAATGCACGGCCACACATTCCGTAGTTACCTGCGCCGTAAGAGCCGCCAATAAGTACTGTAAATTTAGGCACATCAGCACACGAAACCGCCATCACCATTTTAGCGCCGTGCTTTGCAATGCCTTCGGCTTCGTATTTTTTACCCACCATAAAGCCAGTAATATTTTGTAAAAACACCAAAGGAATATTGCGCTGAGCACACAGCTGAATAAAGTGCGCGCCTTTTTGCGCCGACTCACTAAATAAAATACCGTTATTAGCCACTATGCCAACAGGGTTGCCATAAATGCTGGCAAAACCGGTGACGAGTGTCTCACCAAAGTAGCGTTTAAATTCATCAAATGATGAGTCGTCCACTGTGCGCGCTATTACTTCGCGTACATCAAATGGCTTTTTAAGGTCGGTGCCTACAATGCCGTAAAGCTCGTTAATATCGTAACGCGGTGGTTTTACATCCTCTAGAAGAGGGGCTGTAGGGCGTGTGTAATTAATTCGCTCAATACACTGGCGCGCAATAGAAAGCGCATGAGCATCATTCTCAGCAAAGTGGTCGGCAACACCCGACACTTTACAGTGCACATCGGCGCCGCCAAGTTCTTCGGCTGTTACTTCCTCGCCTGTTGCTGCTTTTACCAGCGGCGGGCCTGCTAAAAATATAGTGCCTTGATCTTTTACAATAATGCTTTCATCGGCCATTGCAGGTACATATGCACCCCCTGCAGTACACAGCCCCATTACCACGGCTATTTGTGGGATACCTTTACCCGACATACGCGCTTGATTATAAAAAATACGACCAAAATGCAGCTTATCGGGAAATACATCGTCTTGCTCTGGCAGGTTTGCACCGCCCGAATCAACCAAATAAATACACGGTAAGTGGCAACGCTCTGCGATATCTTGTGCACGTAAATGCTTTTTAACAGTAAGCGGAAAGTACGTACCGCCTTTAACCGTGGCATCGTTTGCAATAATCATGCATTCAATGCCTTTAACACGGCCAATACCGGCTACAACACCGGCGCACGGTATTGCTTGTTCGTACACACCAAATGCCGCAAATTGTGAAATTTCTAAAAACGGTGAGCCTTCGTCAATTAACGTACTTATACGGTCGCGTACAAATAACTTACCACGGCCTTCGTGGCGCTCTTTTAATGCGGCGCCTCCGCCTTGGCTAATAGTGGCTACTTTACTGCGTAAATCATCCACCAGCGTCGACATGTTTTTATGGTTTTGCACAAACGTTGGATCGTGAGGATTAACGCTCGATTTTAAAATCGTCATGGTTTAATCCTTAACGGCTTTCAGTGAAAAGTTCGCGGCCAATAAGCATGCGGCGTATTTCTGATGTACCTGCACCAATTTCGTATAATTTGGCGTCACGCAGCAGGCGGCCTGTTGCGTATTCGTTTATGTAGCCATTGCCACCTAAAATTTGAATCGCATCTAGCGCCATTTTGGTTGCAAGCTCTGCGGCGTATAAAATTGCACCGGCGGCATCTTTACGGGTGGTTTCACCTCGGTCACAAGAGCGAGCTACCGTGTATACATATGAGCGCGCAGCATTCATTTGTGTATACATGTCGGCTACTTTGCCTTGAATTAACTGAAACTGCCCAATAGGGGTGTCAAACTGTTTACGCTCATGAATGTACGGTACTACTATATCCATACACGCTTGCATTATGCCAAGCGGGCCTGCTGCAAGTACTACGCGTTCGTAATCAAGGCCACTCATAAGTACTTTAACGCCTTCGTTTAAGTTACCTAGAATGTTCTCCTCGGGTACTTCGCAGTTTTCAAATACCAGCTCACAGGTGTTTGAGCCACGCATGCCTAGTTTGTCTAGCTTTTGCGCCGTAGAAAAACCCGGAAAGTCACTCTCTACAATAAACGCGGTAATGCCTTTAGCACCAGCATCTAAATCTGTTTTAGCGTAAATAACTAATGTATGTGCGTCTGGGCCATTAGTGATCCACATTTTGTTACCGTTTAAAATGTACTTATCGCCTTTTTTCTCAGCTTTAAGTTTCATTGATACAACGTCAGAGCCTGCATTAGGCTCACTCATTGCAAGGGCACCAATGTGCTCACCACTAATAAGCTTAGGTAAGTATTTTTCTTTTTGAGCTTGTGTGCCATTACGGTTAATTTGATTAACACACAGGTTTGAATGCGCGCCATAGCTTAGGCCAATAGAGGCACTGGCACGGCTAATTTCTTCCATAGCAATAACATGTTCTAAGTAACCTAACCCCGCGCCACCTAACTCTTCAGATACGGTCATACCCAGTACGCCCATTTCGCCCATTTGTGCCCAAAGTTGATTTGGAAAAGCGTTATCTAAGTCAGTTTTTTCAGCAAGCGGGGCAATTTCCTGACTCGCAAAACTGTTTACGTGGTCGCGGATCATATCGGCGGTTTCGCCTAGGCCAAAGTTCATTTCTTTATATAGTGAAATAGTGCTCATGATTCATTCCTGTGTGTCGTCAGTGTGTTGTTATTCTTAAAATAGGCTACTCGTCTATTTTGTTAAGTGTGTCTCTGCAGCGGCGTTCGGCCGTCACTAATTCCATAAGAACAACTTTAATGTCGTCCATTTGTTGAGATAGGTCAGACTTTTTATCAGCTATTAAATCAAGCATGGTAACCAGCTGCTTAGCGCTCGACTTATCAGCGTCGTACAGTTCAAACAAACGGCCGGTTTCGGCAAGCGTAAAGCCCAATCGTTTACCACGTAATATTAGTTTTAAGCGAACTTTGTCGCGTTTTGAATAAATACGTGTTTGACCATTACGCTCTGGGGTTATTAACCCTTGATCTTCGTAAAAGCGAATAGAGCGGGTTGTAATGTCAAATTCTTTAGCGAGTTCGCTAATGCTAAATGTTTGTTCATTACTGGCCGGCATTTTGGCTGAGCTTGCAAAGTTTGTTTGATTATCTGGTTTCATAATTGTATTTACCTCATTCGAATAACTCCAATATAAGTGAAGTTTACGTAAAGGTAAAGCTTGGTGTGTTTTGAAACTATTTATAAAGGAGTGTTGGCGCGAAGAGTTGACTTATTTTATTAATTTTCAGTAGGTTAATTTTATTTCCTCAGTGTGGCCTAACAGCTGGAAAATAATGCTTACACTTATAAAACTAAAAATTAAGCTGTTTTTAGTTGACGTTGGCGTAAACGTTAGTATTGTGTGTAGGTATTAAATAATAAATGAATACTAAATTAATAGAGCAAATATACTAACAATTATTTGCATTAAATTACAACGGAGTTAGTTATGACTTTAGAATCAGTGGTAATTGTAGCAGCAAAACGCACCCCAATGGGTGGTTTTATGGGAGCGTTAAGTGATGCGCAGTCTACCGAGCTTGGCGCTACCGCCATTGCCAGTGCACTTGCACAAACTGGTTTAGCTAATGATGCAATAGACGAAGTAATTATGGGCTGTGTATTACCAGCAGGGCTTGGGCAAGCGCCTGCACGCCAAGCAATGTTAAAAGCAGGGCTTGCACTTAGCACTGGCGCTACAACAATTAATAAAGTGTGCGGATCTGGTTTAAAAGCAGCCATGCTTGCAAACGATTTAATTAAAGCCGGCTCTATTCAATCTGCTATTGCTGGTGGCATGGAAAGCATGACAAACGCACCGTACTTTATTCCAAAAGCGCGTGGCGGAATGCGTATGGGGCATGGCGAAATAAAAGATCACATGATGAGCGACGGCCTTGAAGATGCTTACGACAACAAAGCAATGGGTTGTTTTGCACAAGACACCGCCGACGAATACGGCATTGGTCGCGAGCAAATGGATACGTTTGCATTAGGCTCATTAAGTAAAGCAAAAGCAGCAATACAAAATGGTAGCTTTGATAACGAAGTTGCACCGCACACAATGCAAACACGCAAAGGTGATGTAACAGTTTCGATTGACGAGCAACCAGGTAACGCCCGCCCAGAAAAAATTCCTACCTTACGTGCAGCCTTTAAAAAAGACGGCACCATTACAGCCGCTAATTCATCGTCAATTTCAGACGGGGGCGCGGCGCTTATATTAATGAGCGAATCAAAAGCAAAAGAGCAGGGTTTAACACCGCTTTGTAAAATTGTAGCGCACAGTACTCATTCTCAAAAACCAAGTGAATTTACAGTAGCGCCAGTAGGTGCAATAAGCAGCGTGCTTGAAAAAGCAGGTTGGGCTGTAAACGACGTTGACCTTTGGGAAATTAACGAAGCATTTGCCATGGTAACCATGCTGGCTATTAACGAGTTAAAACTTGATGAAAGCAAAGTAAACGTGAATGGCGGTGCATGTGCATTGGGTCATCCAATTGGTGCAAGCGGCGCGCGTATTTTAGTAACGCTTATTCATGCCCTTAAAAACCGAGGCCTTAAAAAAGGCATTGCGTCTTTATGTATTGGCGGCGGTGAAGCAGTTGCTATGGCCGTAGAAGCGTATTAACTAGGTATTAAATAGTTATAAGAAAGCTATACGAATAACTATAAAAGCGCTGCACTCATAATACTAACAAAGCGGCGCTACCAATTTTAAAGAGAACACACAACTCACACACTAGGATTTAATTATGCACCAAGTTCCACTACTTATTAATGGCGAATTTATTCAATCAGCGTCTAAAGAGCTTATCGACGTTATAAACCCAGCAACTCAAGAAGTACTTGCACAAGTGCCATGCACCACCGAGTCAGAAATGGACGCGGCAATTGCCTCAGCCTCTGAGACGTTTAAAACATGGAAAGACGTACCCATTACTGAACGTGCACGCATTATGATGAAGTACGCTGCGCTATTAAAAGAACATCACGATGAGCTTGCTACCATTATTTGCCACGAATTGGGTAAAACATTTGAAGATGCAAAAGGCGATGTTTGGCGTGGTATTGAAGTAGTAGAACAGGCAGCGAACGCACCATCATTAATGATGGGTGAAACAATGGAAAACGTAGCGCGTAAAATCGATACGTATTCTTACATGCAGCCACTTGGCGTGTGTGCGGGCGTTACTCCGTTTAACTTCCCTGCAATGATCCCACTTTGGATGTTCCCGCTGGCTATTGTGTGTGGCAACACCTTTATTTTAAAACCGTCTGAGCAAGATCCACTTACACCAATGCGCTTAGCAGAGCTATTTATTGAAGCCGGCGCACCAAAAGGCGTATTACAAGTTGTTCACGGTACAAAACCACAAGTAGACCGCTTACTAGAAGATAAAGCAGTGCGCGCTATTTCGTTTGTTGGCTCGTGTGGTGTAGGTGCTTATATTTATTCTAAAGGCACACAAAATCTTAAACGTGTGCAAGCGTGTGTTGGCGCTAAAAATCACATGGTTATTATGCCTGATGCAAGTAAATCGCACGTTGTAAACAACCTAGTAGGCGCATCGGTAGGTGCTGCTGGTCAGCGTTGTATGGGTATTTCGGTTGCTGTATTTGTAGGTCAAGCAAGTCAATGGGTAGATGAAATTAAAGCAGGCTTTGAAAATGTACGCCCAGGCGTGTGGGATGATGCAAACGCGGCATACGGTCCACAAACATCAAAAGCAGCAAAAGCACGTATTTTATCACTCATTGCCGGTGGTAAAGAGCAAGGCGCTACCTGTTTAATTGATGGCTCTGACTTTACGGTTGAAGGGTATGAGCAAGGTAACTGGGTTGGCCCAACGTTATTTACTGACGTAACCAAAGAGATGGATTTATACAAAGAAGAAATATTTGGCCCAGTACTAGCGTGTATGTTTGTAAACACGCTTGATGAAGCAATCGCACTTATTAACGACAGCCCTTACGGTAACGGTACCTCGTTATTTACGTCAAGCGGCGCAGTGGCTCGTAAATTCCAACACGAAATTGAAGTGGGCCAAGTCGGTATTAATGTGCCAATTCCGGTGCCACTTCCATTCTTTTCGTTCACTGGTTGGAAAGGCTCGTTTTACGGCGATACACACACGTACGGTAAACAAGGTATTCGTTTTTACACAGAAACTAAAACGATTACCTCACGTTGGTTTGAAGACGACATTGCGTCTGGTCCAAACATGAGCATTAACTTAAAGTAATCATGATTAAAACGAATAACTAAATAACTAATAATAAAAAAGATGGGCGCGAAGGCTACTTCACACACAACACACATAAGTCTTCGCCGCTCATCACTAACTATTCCTGTAATGGGAAAACGACACACAACAACAAACACACAACTAACACAACTAAAGAGGTCTAACATGGACTTTAACTTATCTGAAGATCAACAAGCTTTTGCGCAAACAGCACGCCAATTTGCCGAGTCAGAACTCGCACCCTATGCAGCAAAATGGGATCGCGAACATATTTTTCCTAAAGACACGATTAAAGCAGCGGGCGAACTTGGATTTTGTGGTTTATACACGCCAGAGGAAGCCGGCGGCCTTGGTTTATCGCGTTTAGATTCGAGTATTATTTTTGAACAGCTTGCTATGGGCTGTACAGCAACCACGGCCATGTTGACCATTCATAATATGGCAACGTGGATGGTAGCAAGTTTTGGTACCGATGCAGTTAAAGACCAATACGTAGAGCAATTAGTAATGGGCGAGCTACTTGCTTCTTATTGTTTAACAGAGCCTGGGTCGGGTTCAGATGCCGCATCACTTAAAACAAAAGCTGTGCTTGAGGGCGATGAGTACGTTATTAACGGCTCAAAAATGTTTATATCGGGCGCTGGCGAAACCGAAGTATTAGTTGTAATGGCACGTACAGGCGGCGAAGGCGCAGCGGGTATTTCGGCATTTGTAGTCCCGGCCGACGCAAAAGGCGTGGAATACGGCAAAGCTGAGGAAAAAATGGGTTGGAACGCACAACCTACACGCCTAATTAGCTTTGAAGATGTACGCATTCCTGCACACAACTTATTAGGGGCTGAGGGCGAAGGCTTTAAATTTGCGATGCAAGGCCTTGATGGCGGCCGAATTAACATTGCCACATGTTCAATTGGTACAGCGCAGGCAGCACTCAATACCGCCCGCGAATATTTAAAAGAACGCACCCAATTTGGTAAACCACTCGCTGCGTTTCAAGCGCTGCAATTTAAAATTGCCGATATGAACACCGAGCTTGTAGCTGCGCGCCAAATGGTAAGGCTTGCTGCATTTAAATTAGATAATAATGATGTTGAAAAAACCACTTACTGCGCCATGGCTAAACGCTTTGCTACCGATGTGGGCTTTACCGTGTGTAACGACGCACTGCAAATTCATGGTGGTTACGGTTACATAAAAGAATACCCGCTAGAGCGCCATGTACGCGATGTGCGTGTTCATCAAATTTTAGAAGGCACTAACGAAATCATGCGCGTAATTATTGCGCGCCGTATTTTAGCAGAGTCAGCAAGCGACGTTTTATAAGGAGCAATCTATGTCAGAATCTAAATCTAATCCAAGTATTGAACTTACAACCGAAGGTCATGTTGCTATTTTAACGATGTCTAACCCGCCAGCAAACACCTGGACAAAAGACACCTTAGTTGATTTAAAAAATACCGTTAACGAGCTTAATAATAATAAAAATATTTATGCATTAGTACTTACTGGCGAAGGCGAAAAGTTTTTTAGCGCCGGTGCCGACCTAAACGTATTTGCATGCGGCGATAAAGGCGTAGCTGCTGATATGTCGCGTGTATTTGGTGAAGCATTTGAAGCGCTTACTAATTTTAGAGGCGTGTCGGTTGCAGCTATAAACGGCTATGCAATGGGCGGCGGGCTAGAAGTCGCCCTTGCGTGCGATATACGTATTGCTGAAGAGCAAGCACAAATGGCGCTTCCTGAAGCTAAAGTAGGGTTATTACCGTGTGCGGGTGGTACACAAAATTTAGCATGGCTTGTAGGTGAAGGCTGGGCAAAACGCATGATTTTATGCGGCGAGCGCTTAAAAGCTGATAAAGCCCTGCAAATTGGCTTAGTAGAAGAAGTAGTTCCACAAGGTGAAAGCTTTGCTGCGGCATTAAAGCTAGCTAACCAAGTGGCCGATCAAAGTCCAAGCTCAGTAGCAGCGTGTAAAATATTGATTCAAAAAGGGCGTCATCAACCAATGGCAAGCATATTACCCCTTGAACGTGAGTTATTTGTTGGTTTGTTTGATACCGAAGATCAACAAGAGGGCGTAAATGCCTTTTTAGAAAAACGCCGTGCTAACTGGGTAAACGGCTAATGAGTGCTTTAACAGTATTAAATAGCGCCGTAGAGCCCGTGGTATTTGAAACCGCAACCGCAGAAAATGGCAGTTTAATAGGGCTTATTACACTCAATGCGCCAAAAGCGTTAAATGCGCTTAATTTTGAGATGATCAAATTACTTGAGCCGCAATTGCGAGCTTGGCAAGATGATGATGCTATTGCAATGGTATTGTTAAAAGGCGCTGGCGATAAAGCATTTTGTGCTGGTGGCGATGTTGTAAGCCTTCATCGTGCAATGGCGCAAGGTAAACCAACAAGCCTAGTTGAAGAGTTTTTTACGCTAGAGTACAAGCTTGATTACCTTATTCATACCTTTGATAAACCAATCCTTGTTTGGGGTAACGGCATAGTAATGGGCGGCGGTTTAGGGTTAATGGCCGGTGCTAGCCACCGCGTCGTAACCGAAACATCTCGCATTGCCATGCCAGAGCAAACCATTGGTTTATACCCAGATGTAGGCGGCAGTTACTTTTTACATAAAATGCCACAAAGCGTCGGACTATTTTTAGGCTTAACGTCGGCCTCTATAAACTGCGACGACGCGCGTTTTGTATCGCTTGCCGATCACTTTATCGACAGCACTAAATATGATGCCATGCTTGCGCAAATTTTAACTGTCAAGTGGGGAAAAACGGCAAGCCTAAATCATGACAGGTTAACCGATTTACTCACCGATTTAGATAACCAGTCGGCGCGTATGCCTAAAGGCAACGTAAAAGCTAACCTAAAAACGATTCAAAAACTGGGTGAGTTTACAACCTTGCAGGAGCAGGTTGATTACATTTTAGGGCTAACTACTGACGATAAATGGCTACAGCGCGCTCAAAAATCACTTAAGCATGGCTGCCCACTAAGTTGTGCACTTGTAAGTGAGCAATTAAAAACAAGCCAAGGCAAAAGCTTATTAGCGTGTTTTAAAATGGAGCTGGGTATGTCGGTTCGCGCTGGCGAAGTAGGTGAGTTTCAAGAAGGTGTAAGGGCGCTACTAATAGATAAAGACGGTGCGCCAAATTGGCAATACAAAACACTTAGTGATGTACCACAAACAATAATAGATAGCTTTTTTGCTAACCGCTTTGGCGAAAATCACCCGCTCAATGAGCTTGCTGTTAAGTAAAATTGGTATTTAAAAGGAACAACTATGAGTAAATTAAACATAGGTTTTATTGGTTTAGGTAATATGGGCGGCCCAATGGCGGCTAACTTAATTAAAGCTGGACATACTGTTAGTGTGTTCGATTTAAACCAATCGGTCGTAAATGAACTTGCAAGCAAAGGCGCAAAAGCAGCGGTTGATGCAAAGCAGTGCGCAACTAATGCTGACGTACTTATTAGTATGTTACCTGCGGGCAAACATGTTAAATCGCTTTATTTAGGTAATAACGACGACAGCGGTTTAATTAAAGTGCTAAGCAAAAATACTTTAGTAATTGACTGCTCAACAATAGATGCAGAATCAGCCCGTATTGTAGGCAGTGCGCTTGGTGAACAAGGCATAAGCTTTGTAGATGCACCGGTATCGGGCGGCGTTGCAGGCGCAACTGCTGGCACACTTACTTTTATTGTAGGCGGCGAAAAAGCAGCGTTTAATAAAGCAAATACAGTGCTGAGTGATATGGGTAAAAACATATTCCATGCAGGCGATATTGGCGCAGGGCAAGTTGCCAAAATATGTAACAACATGCTGTTAAGTATTTTAATGGCAGGCACCAGCGAAGCCCTGCAAATGGGTATTAATAACGGCCTCGATCCTAAAGTACTTAGCGACATAATGACCGCAAGTTCGGGCCGTAACTGGACGCTTGAACTTTACAACCCATGCCCAGGTGTAATGGATACCGCACCTGCAAGTAACGATTACAAACCAGGCTTTATGGTTGATTTAATGGCTAAAGATTTAGGCCTTGCTATGGAGGCCGCGCAGCAAAGTAATTCATCAACCCCTATGGGTTCAATGGCTAAAAATTTATACACTATGCTACAGCACCAAGGTGCAGGTAGTGATGATTTTAGTGCCATTTTTAAACTGTTTTCCAAGTAGGAGCAACGCGTGGAAATTAAAAATAACACGGTAGTAATAACCGGTGGCGCACAAGGTTTAGGCTTTGCAATGGCGCAAAAGTTTGCACTTATGGGCGCAAACATTGCTTTAATAGATATGGCGCAAGAGCTTCTTAATACAGCATGCGAGCAACTCACACAGCTTGAAGGTGTCACAGGCAACATTAAAGGGTATGCCGCAAACGTAACCGCTGAAAGCGAAGTAGAAAACGTATTTAATACCATTAACAGTGATTTTGGCCACATTGGCGTGCTTATAAACAACGCCGGTATTTTACGCGACGGCATGTTTATAAAGGCTAAAGACGGCAAAGTCGTTAAAAAAATGTCTCTTGAGCAATTTCAATCAGTGATTGATGTAAACCTGACAGGTGTGTTTTTAGCAGGGCGCGAAGCGGCAAGCCACATGATTGAATCAGGCAAAGGCGGCGTAATCGTTAATATGTCGAGCGTAGCGCGTGCAGGTAACATAGGCCAAACAAATTACGCGGCATCAAAAGCAGGCGTAGTGGCACTTACCACCACATGGGCTAAAGAACTTGGCCGCTTTGGTATACGTGTAGGCGCTATTGCACCAGGTATAATAAGCACCGCCATGACCGACGCCATGAAGCCCGAAGCCAAACAACGTATGCTTGCAGTAACGCCAGTCGGGCGCTTGGGTGAAAGCGACGAAATTGCCCATACCGCACAATACATAATCGAAAACGACTTTTTTACAGGTCGCGTGGTTGAAATAGACGGCGGGATTCGTTTGTAAACCGAACTGGATTAAGGTTTATTTAAAAAGCATGGCTATTGTGGGCTGTGCTTTTTTGTTTTAAATCGGGGAGTTTATAATCTTGAAAAAGGGCTGATAACGGCATTGGCGCCTTGCTGCAATACATGAGTAGGATACCCGTTGAATTAAAACGTAGAACATTCTAGCGTTCTAATTAACTGCGTTAAAAACTTCTCATATAGACAAACAATATAACTAAATTTTTGCCTTGTTACTGAGATATTTATAATCTTGAAAAAGGGCTAATAACACCGTTGGCACCTTGTTGTAGTACATGGGTAGGATACCCGCTGAATTAAAACGTTAAACATTTTAGCGTTCTAAATAACTCATTAACTGCGTTAAAAACTTCTCATATAGATAAACTATATAACCCAATTTTTGTTTTGTTACTGAGCTATTTATAATCTTGAAAAAGGACTAATAACACCATTAGCACCTTGTTGTAGTACATGGGTATATATTTGTGTAGTACGCACATCACTATGGCCTAGTTGTGTTTGTACTGTGCGTATATCAGCGCCGCTTTGCAGCAAATGCGTAGCGAAAGAGTGGCGTAAAGTATGTGGCGTAACGTGTTTATTAATTTCAGCTTTTGTTGAAGACAGTTTAACTGCCTTTCTTACCCCAGAATGATCTAAGTGGTGACGTCTTATTTCTCCTGTTTCAGGGTCCGTACTTAATTTATGTGATGGGAATAAAAACTGCCATTGTAAAGACTTATTAGCGCTTGGGTATTTTTTACTAAGTCGATGAGGCATCCATACACCGGCGTACGCATCATTTTTTAAATCTAACTGTAAATATTCATCAACTTGAATTATTTGATTTCTTAGCATTGGTATTAATTCTTCAGCAAGTGTCACAATACGATTTTTATTACCTTTACCGTTCCAAATGCGTATGTTTTTATAGTCGAAGTCAATATCTTGAACTCTTATTTTTACTGCTTCCATCAGCCGTAAACCACTTCCATATAGCAGGCTTGCTATCAAATAATGTCGTTTATTTATATTTCTAAAAAATAGCGATACCTCAGTTTTTGTAAGTACGACAGGAAGTTTCTGTTGGCGGTTACTTTTAACGAAATTTAAATCTAATGAGAGCTCATTCTTAATAATATGTTTATATAAAAAAGCAAGCGCATTTAAAGCGGTTGCTTGTGTTCTCGCTGCCACTTTTTTAGTGACTGTTAAGTGATTTAAAAATATTTCTACTTCATTATTACCCATACTGGTAGGGTGCCGCTTATTATGAAAATGGATATAGGAAGTAATCCAAAATACATAAGTTTCGATAGATTTTTTAGCATAGTGATGGCTATACATATAGTTGATAATACTATTAAGAAAAGGGGATTTAGTTTTCATTTTAAATCTCAATTAACTGTATTTATATACAGTATTGACGTTTTTCCTCCTAAGTCAAGAAATGAGGACATTTTCCTCTTTTCTGCATTTTAATAAAAGAACAGCCTGACTTAAAGTTTAAAGCTGGCAATGTGTTACAGGATTTGTTATTAATATTAAAAATAATTAAGAGGACATACATTGCTCATAAAAAGAGGAAAGTGTCCTCTGATAAAGCTGTTATGTGTATTTTTATCCGTTTTATTTCTAGGTTTTGAGGAAGTATGTTTTTATTTTTATTAGGTACAATTATTGGCTTTTTTGTTGCAATGGTTTCTCTCTCATTAGTTTTAGTAGCTGACATAACGTTTGACATGACAGTTGTTAGCAATATTGTAATTGCTGTGGGCACTGCTATCGCTGCAATTATCCATTATGATTCGGTGAAAAAACAAAGAAAAGATCGAATATGGGAAATAAACAAAGATGTTTTATTGGATCTATTAGGTTTAGTTTCACACGCAATTGAAGAAACTGAATTAGCTTTGGATCCTCAATATGCACATGAAATAGGACATAACCCTGACTCACGAGTCTGGTCTAAACTGAAGTCTCAAACAAATTTAGCTTTAAATGTTTATGGTTCACTAATGAGCAATGAACTTGTTAATCATATTGAGCAATCTAAAAAGATAGATGAGGAAATTCATGATGAAGTCTTTTTTGCAGATTTAGACAACCGAGAGGCTTATGAAAGATCATTGAAAAATAGGCAAACGTTACAGCTGAAACTAAAAGAATTTATTTCTGAAATGTCGGGCATACACACATAACAAGGCAATTAAACGGAACTAAAACAGTGGGTTACGTTTCGCTTCTCTCCACATTATAACCCACCATTTTAGTCCGCTTATTGCGGCGTTAGGTGCAAGTGTAATGATCGTTAGTAATTCAACTAATAAAGTTATCAGTCTTCATAAAATGTTACTGCTTTTGATAGCATTATGCATTACTGTTTATTGTTCATTTATTGGTTTAAATAATTTAATTAGTGATTCTATCTTGAGTCGTCTACTTCAAGGCTGCTTATTTGTTTTAATAGGTTTTAGTGGCGGTTTATTTATAGCTGCATACGGTTTAAATATTTTGCGTAATAAACAAGTTCCGCCTCCTAATGTATGGGCTGTTGAAAAGTCAAAAATCACCAGTGGCAGTAAAGCTGTTCTAATTGGTAAGTTTTTGATCTTTGTTGGCTTGTTTAAATTATTTGCTAGTTCATGTATTTTATACTTTGTAATTAACATGTACTTGCTAAGCACCTAACAAGGCGTTTAAACGGAACAAAAACAGTGGGTTACGTTTCGCTTCGCTACACATTCTAACCCACAATTTTTGTCCGCTTAACGCGGCGTTGAGGCTGTAGAATTACTCTTTTTAGGAACGTATCCAACTATTCTTGGTTGGTTGCTTTTTAACCTTGAATCCATCTGTTCGCTGTGATCTAATAGATATTATTCACCCACGGTAA